>JANQST010000111.1 GCA_028279155.1 Cyclobacteriaceae bacterium | reverse complement strand
TTTTTCGCTAACTCAGGAAAGTACCACTTCAACAGAAATGCAGCCTTGGCTTTTGCATCGCGGTTTTATTTGTTTCAAAGAGATTATGTGAACTGCCGTATTTATAGTGACATGCTATTGGGATCAAATCCTAGTGCTTTTGTGCGGGACTTAACGTCTCAGCAGTTTAAGGCTGCCAGTTCGTCAATTACTGATTACCCAAGGGTTTGGGGTTCTCCTGATGAACCTGCCAATTTACTTTTGATGCGAAAAATTTCATTAGTGCAACGGACAGACTTTGCCTATGGTCCTGAACGAAATTTTTATGGATCTCTTTTCAATGCTTCTGTGTTTGGCGCCCTAACTGACGAACGAGAAAATCCAGCGCTTGTAAAAGGGTTAAATGCGGTCTATCCACTTCGATACCAAAGTTTGTTTGAAAGAAGCAGCCTTAACTCCAATGTAGGGTTTCCTTACTACATCCATATGGCCTTAACAGGAGAGGAAGTCCTATTGAATAGAGCAGAGGCAAGAGCTTTTCAAGGAGATTTGGATGGATCCATTGCTGATCTTCAGGTACTTGCGGAAAAGAGATTTAGTGGGGGGACACCAAACATTACTTTGGCAACTCTTCAGAGCTTCTATAATAGCACGGATGATTTGAACAATGTATTGTCCTATATCATATTTCTTGAACGTAGAAAAGAATTTTTGATGCAGGGAATGCGTTGGTTTGATATAAAGCGATATCGTCTTACGGTAACACATGACTTACCAGGTGGGTCTAACATTACCTTGACCGCAGATGATAGAAGAAAAGTATTGCAGATCCCTAGATCTGCAATAGATATTGGTGGACTAGACCCGAATCCGAGATGATGAAACGAACAAAAACATTGAAACTAAGTTGGGGATTGCTTTTAGTGGTGCTAACGGCCTGCTATCCTTCTGAGGAATTAGATGTACCAGTTAAGGACAATGGAGTTGTAATTGAAACAGCTCTTGATCAATACATCAGTGATAACTTCATTGATGAATATGGTATGGCAATCCGATACAAATTTGTTGATAATTATGTAAGTCCTGGTCAATTTGTAACCCCACCTCGATTAGACGCTGTGCGACCAATGCTTGATTTCATCGAGGAATTCTGGATCAATCCTTACCTGGAAATCTCTAATGGTGAGACATTCTTTAGGGATCATGTTCCTGCTGAGATTATTTTCCTTGGTGGTTTGATTTTTAATGGCGATGGAACAGTTATATTGGGAACAGCAGATGCTGGTGCTCAAATCACATTTACTAATGTCAATGCCATAGATCCGGATGACGAGCAATGGAGAACACTTCAATTGCAAACGGTGTACCACGAATTTGCTCATACTGTTCATCAACTTTACAAACTACCGAATGCTTTTGAAACCATAGCTCCAGCGGGATACACGGGTCCTGGTTCCTGGTTTGTACTAACAGATGATGATGCGTTGCAACGAGGTTTTGTCTCTCCGTATTCTACAAGTTCTCCAAATGAGGATTTTGCCGAATGCGTTTCGTTTTTCCTTTTCGATCCTGATTTTGATGCCAATTTTATGGAACTTGAAACCAACTGCACAACAGATGATTGCATAACCAGGAATGAGGGTAAACTTAAGATAGCACAGAAATTAGCAGCTATCAAGGACCATTATCAACGAGTAACAGGAGTTGACTTGGAAACATTAAGAAACGCTATTCAGAGTAGGCTATGATGCAGAAAGGAATCATAGGGATTTTTGTTCTAGCTCTTCTATTTGGGTGTGCAATAGATGATGATCCTAAGTTGCCATCTGTAGAAGAACGTGTTTCGGAGGCTATTGGCAGTCTTCAGGATGCGCTTGAAGATCCAGCCAATGGGTGGCAATTAGCTTACAGACCAACAAACGAAACAGGTGCTTTTTTGATCTTGATGGATTTCAATCCGGACGGAACAGTAAGAATTCAATCAGATGTTTCAGCTAATGGAGGAGAGTTCAGGGATCATGTAGTTTCATACCGAATTGAAAGCTCTCAGGGAATTGAACTCATCCTTGAAACCTACGGGGTATTTCATTACCTCTTTGAATTGGAGCAAAATTCTTTTGGAGCCGAGTTTGAATTCGAATTTGTTGAAGAACAAGGCAGTGATCTGGTTTTCAGAAGTAAATCAGATGGAGGGTTTGATATCACCACTTTGGTCTTTGAAGAAGCGGGACCGACAGCCGCTAATAGTATAACTGAAGATGCACTTAACTTTTTGAGGCAAGGAATCTTTCATACTGATAACTTAGGTAATACAGGAGGGGTTGGACATTTCAACTTTTACATTCCTTCAACGAATCACACGATTTCAGCCACGTTTGATCTGGGCAGACGTGTCGTTAAATTCATTGGGATAGCAGAAGGAGCCGATGAAGCTTCGATTATCGCTACAAATTCAATACAAACGCTTGATCTGGAAACTCCGTTTAGCCTCTTCAATGAAAGTGTTGTATTAGATGAGTCTCAGGTGATAACTTTTGCTGGCAGCACTTACACAATTAATCAGATTCCAATAGGTAATTTTTCTACCTCACAAAGTAGTTTCTGTGCAGGTGAGCAAGAGACCATTGTTAATTTGTCCGGAACAGCTGGGTTTGGAAGTTTTACAGCTACAAGTAGCCTGTTTCAGTCAAGCAACTCATTCCAACCAGATCCAAGCGGTGTATATGGAGTCAACCCTTTCTTTGTATATGATGAGAATGACAGCTCTATCCTGGAAGACATTCAGGTAGTTTTTCCGGATGTTGTTGCCTTCCAGGTGTACTATGGTCTAGCGCTGGCTGATAGCGTGTTTAATGGAGTTGGATTTGTTACCCTTGATGAATTCAATAATGCAGACTTTTATTTGAGAGGGTTTGATGTAACACAAACTGGAAACTTCTTTCAACTAACCTTCAACAACAATAATCTCATTACGAATGATGATGCTACAGCAGAAGAATTAGCAGGGTTGGATCAGCTTACCGATTTGATCTTTTCAGGCGGAAATTTTTACGTTCTTGAGATTGTAAATCAGGGAGGATTGTTTGAGTTTTATAATCCCTGTAACAAATACAAGGGATTTCTGCTTTAGTTCATTTCCAGAGCCTCATCTACTGCTTCTACGATTTCTTGCATTTTGCTCTTGGTGTATCTTCCTGCCGTACTGTATACAATCTTACCCTCAGGGTTTAGCACAAAAAAATAAGGAAGGTCTCTTCCCTGAAAATTGAGTGCCTTTTTATATTCTTTTAGCGGACCCTTATAAAAGAGAACATATGGTAAAAGTCGTTTATCGATCGTCTTTTGAAGTTTTTTCATCACTTTTTGATAAGCCGGTCTCTTTGCTCCAGTGAACATTGGTATGAAGTAGCAGTGTACGTCATAGGTAAAATCAAATACAGATGGAGTCTCTGGTTTGTATATGAACTGATTATACATGGGTTCAAACCATGTCTTTAAATCGTCTTCTGATTTTTTTGAATAAGCGAGTCCTACAATACTGAATTTATCTGATAATTCCGATGGAATATTGATCACAACATTGGTCAACGATTCAGTTTCCATTTCCGGAAAATTCGAACCTACCTGTGAGTAACCACTGAATGATAATGCAAGGGCTAATAGACCGAATAACTTCTTCATGTGTTAGTATTTATCTCCAAGATATACAAACGAATCCGGTTCACATGAATTGTATTTATTGAGCTTATTTATATGATTTACTGAAACAGAATTGATGAACTTTCGTAATACATAGATAATCTAAGTATATAACTAACTAATGTATGGTCTCTTTTTCAAAATCCCTGGTTGCGGCTTCATCTAAGCCACTAATACTAGGTATCCTACAAGAAGGAAAATCCTATGGATACAACATTATTCAACGAGTGAAGGAAATTTCGAATGGAAAAATAGAATGGGCGGATGGAATGTTATATCCCGTCTTACATAGATTGGAAAAGGAAAAGTTGATCAATTCAGAATGGATTCTTTCGGGTGAAGGAAGGCACAGAAAATACTATTCAATAACTGATGAAGGAAAGAAAGCACTTCACACCGAAAAAGCAAACTGGATGAGTATGCACGAAGTTATGTTGAATCTATGGTCACTCAATACATCAGGAAACTGAAATGAAAGAGGAACTTACTGAGTTGGTATCTGCCTGGAAGAACAGCCTGCACAAGCATGAATTTCTTGAAGAAGGTATGATTAAAGAATTGGAGAATCATCTGTTAGATGAAATTTCAAATCTCATGAAGCAAGGTTATTCAAGTATCGAGGCCTTTGAAATTGCCAAGCAAAAACTTGGGAATATATCAGATGTAGAAGATGATGAAAAGAACGCTATCAGAAGAGGTAGAAATATAGGCATTGATCTGCTTAGGAGTTTTCTGAAAGCTGGCACAAGATATCTTGGAAAAAACAAACTAACTACTTCGGTAAACCTTTTTGGCTTAACCAGCGCTTTTGTTGCAATCTTTTTCATTGGTTTTTTTCTTCATGATGAACTGAGTTATGAAAAACATCACTATGACTATGAAAACATTTACAGACTCTCATACTCTTTTCAAGGCGAAGATGGTTCTATTGAAGACCGAGCATATGCATCAGGGATGTGGTCAGAACTACTCAATGAAAGAAGCTCAAGTGTAATTGATCATTTTCGTTTTCTCACCTTGTCTTACGGCTATGTGTTTAACCCTTCAAATAACCAAGCCTATTATGAAGAAGGAATTTATTGGTCGGACCCTAATTTCTTCGACTTTCTAAACTTCCCATTAAAATACGGGAGAGAGGAAGATCAGTTGAAAACACTGAATTCAATCGTACTCACTGAGAAAACTGCTAAAAAAATCTTCGGAGAAGAAAACCCAATTGGCAAATCTCTTGAGTATAGACGAACCTCTCGATCAGTGAATTTTATTGTGACGGGGGTGATTTACGACCCTCCGTCCAATAGCCAATTCAGACCCGATTACATTGCTAACATGCAGTCGATACAAGGAATTTATGGTGAAGATCGGATAGGTTGGATAGATAGAAATCCAAGGCCGGGATATGTATTCAATTATATTAAAATTGACAATGAAGTCAGCGCTTCAATAGTTAATGCTGAGATGCAACAACTGTTTGATGAAATCATTCCTGATATTTCAGCTCAGGTTAAACCGCTTTTGACTCCAATAGCTTCCATTCATTTTAATCCGCCTATAAAGTGGGAATTTGACACACCTATTAGTATGAGTTATATCTACGGACTTGAAATAATTGGCTTGTTCATACTTGTAGTGGCACTTGTGAATTTCTCTAGCCTCACAACTGCACAGGGGAGTAAGAGACAAAGAGAAATTGGATTAAGAAAAACGTTAGGGAGTAGTAAAAATCAACTGAAGGCCCAGTTCTTTTTGGAGTCTACACTATCAATCCTGATTTCATTGACCACAGCGATTTTACTAGTTTTCTTATTGACTCCCAGGTTTAATGTACTTGTAGGAAAGAACATTGATTTTGTTCATACAGTTTTATCCGCTGAGTTTCTTCTGGTGGCCGTTCCAACCATCTTATTGATAGTTGCTTGTTCAGGACTTCTACCAGCGTTGTATTTCACAAGGAATATCACCAATTCATTTAGTATGAATCATTTTTTCAAGCCTGATAAAGCAAGCACATTTAGCAGGAATGCCTTGGTGACCACACAGTTTATCATAGCGATCATCCTCGTTGTTAGTTCCCTCACTGTATATAATCAGCTTGAATTAATTAATAATGGAGGTTTGGGTAAAAACAGGGAGTCTGTTATAGGGATTCGCACCTCAAGAATGGGGGATTCCACCCAGGTACAACTTTACAAGTCAAGAATATCTTCAATTGCAGGAGTTGTTTCACATACGCTAGGTGAGCACCTGCCAAAACAAAAAGGATTTGGTCGCATCAATACAAGGTATTTGTTGGATGATGAAGAATTCTACTGGAACAAATTCGAAGTTGATAGTGGGTTTCTTAGGACCTATGATTTAAAACTACTAGCGGGAAGGAACTTTGATAAAAATGTCCAGGCCAATGCGGTTATTGTAAATGAATCTGTTCTTAAAACGCTTGGGGTCACTGCAGAAGAAGCTATCGGTTTGAACTTACGAGAAGACAGTATTAACTATGTTTTTCGTTCCTCCGATGGGATCGTGATTGGAGTTGTCGAAGATTTCGTCTATAAATCCGTCAAGGAAGAAATTGAACCATTGGTAATCATTGCGAACAATTGGGAGGGAGGCGTGCTGTCTGTCAAACTTGCTTCAAGTGATCAAAAGACAATTGAATCTTTAGAGGCAGTTTGGAATGAAGTTTATCCTGGACGCCCGTTTGAGTATTGGTTTTTGGATAAAGAATTTGAAACAATGTATAGCCAGGAACGCCGGCTTGGGAAATTGATACCGATGTTTTCGGGACTTGCTATCATGATTTCACTCCTGGGATTATTTGCGCTTACAGCGTATGTGTCTGAACTGAGAAAAAAAGAAGTTGGAATAAGAAAAGTTTTGGGATGTTCGACTAACGGGATACTCAGACTTTTGAGCTGGCAGTTCTTGAAAACACTAATACCGGGCATTTTGCTTGGAGTTCCAATCGCTTATGTGGGATTGAATTACTGGCTAAATAATTTTTCGTATCGAGTTGATGTTAGCGGAGAAGTAATGCTGATTGCTGTTTTAGCAATAGGCATCGTTTCACTTCTAACAATTAGTATTAAATCGCTTGCGGCAGCCCTTGGAAATCCGGTTGATAGCTTAAAGTACGAGTAAGGCTTACAAATCGAACTCTTCAGATAGAATGGTGTACACCTGATCTACTGGTAGACCAACAACATTGTAGTAGGAGCCCTTTACCCATTCAATGGCGATGAGTCCGAACCATTCCTGAATTCCATAGGCTCCTGCTTTGTCAAACGGCTTGTAATTATTGATATAATAATTGATTTCTTTAATGGAAAGGGGCTTGACTTTTACTTCTGTTCTGACACTATAGGATCGCTGTTTTTCGCCATTACTGATACAAATACCCGTAACAACCTCATGAATTTGACCAGATAAAGCACTTAGCATGTTAATTGCATCCTGTTCGTCAACTGGTTTTCCAAGAATTTTACCTCCAGCAATCACTACCGTGTCTGCAGTAACAACCACTTCGTTTTTCAAGGAGGATCTTAGCACTTTGTTTTTCCCAACCGCAAGATATTCAGCCACCTCCCCGACAGGTATTTCATCGGAATAGGTTTCATCAAAATCGATAGATCTTACCTCGAATTCGAAACCAGCTTTTTCAAGTAATTTTTTTCTCCGGGGAGATTGTGAACCCAGAATTAGTTTATTCGAAAGCTTCATCAAAAAAGGAGTTAAATTCATCCTCTTTGATTGATCCAAAGAGGAAACCACAAATAACTTTCGGATAAAAATAGGTGGACTTTTGCGGAAGCGTGTATCCACTATAGCAAACCTCCTTGACAGTTTCTATAGAAATATCTTTGGTGATAATGGCACATTGAACATTTCCGTTTTGAACATCACTCATGCATTTAACGAAGTTTCTTTCGAAAGTCAAATTACGACTGTCCCGTTGATCTTTTCCAGGAATCCCTAAGCACTTTTCAAAAACAAAATAGTGCATGACAGTCAAATCTAATTCTTTAATTGCCAGTGGGAAATTCCAATCAATCTCTTCAATCATTTCTGGCTTTAGACGAATCTTGTAGGCTTTGTCATTGATAAGTAATCCGAATGCCCACTTCTTCCCAAGAATAACTTCATTGACGGTCGTTGGTTCTGGGATATGCTTTATAAAAAAGTATTGTTCTAATTTTTTAAGCAGCTGTTTTTCTGAAAAATCAGGAAGATCTTTCACCAATCTGTGTGTTGGGAGGATTCGAAGGTCGTCTGCCTCGGTATTGGTAAACCACATCATGTGGTAGTTGTAGCCTTCCTTTCCAGTATGGTTCGGATTGGAGGCCTGCATTTTCTTTTTATTCATCAATGAGCCTTCATACCGGTGATGCCCATCGGCCAGGATGATTTTTTTATCTCGAATGATGTCGATGATTTGCTGAATGATCCTTGCGTCATGGATCACTGCAAAAACATCCCTGACCCCCTGGTAATCTTCAGTTTCGTAAAGCGGTGTTTCCATCGCCTGATCGAGAAACTCTTCAATCCTCATTTCATCGTCAGTGTACAAGCCATGCGTAGGGCTAACATTGAGTTCCGTTTTGTTGAGTAGATCCATTCGGTCATTCACAGAATAGGGCATTGTATTCTCATGCCTGAGAAGCATTTCTTCATCCCAATCGTAGATCTTCAAATTGGCAATAAACCCCTTTCTGCAATACTGCTTGTCACTTCCCGGTAAATTGAAATGTTGATAGTAGACATAGATTGATGGAAGATCATCTTGTTGAATCACCCCTGTGGCTTTCCAATCTTCCAGGGTCTTAACAGCATCGTTTATAGGGTTATCCCCGTTAGGAACGGATAGATGAATACTTGAAAATGGATTATTATATAGGCTTTCTCGCTGCTTTTCTGAAACAACATCAAAAAGGGGTGAAACGAGATCTTCAAGGTTGTTGATATGCTTGGGACTGTATCTCCATGCCCTTAGCGGTTTAATTTCTGCCATTAGTTGCTCACTCTAGATCTCCACTTGTTTTGGCTTGGCTGATTTTTTGAAACACTCAATTTCTTTTCTTCCAAAACCTTATGCGCTACTACCAGAGCAGCCTCCGTCATTTCATCACTAATCTCTTCTTCAAGTACTTCAGGAGTGAAGTGAGTTTCTACAAATTTTGTAGTGAAAGACCCATCGAGAAATTCTTTATGTCCCAAGACAAATTCACAAAATGGAAGTGTGGTTTTAACACCAGATATCTGATATTCCCGTATAGCCCTTTTCATACGTTCGATCGCTTCATTTCTATCTTTTCCATAGGAAATAAGTTTAGCGATCATTGGATCGTAATATATTGATACGTCCAATCCTTCTTCGTACCCATCGTCCACGCGAACGCCTGCACCTTGAGGTCGAAGGTAGGTGAGGAGTTTTCCTGTATCAGGTAAGAAATTGTTGGCAGGATCCTCTGCGTAAACCCGAACTTCCAGGCTATGACCATTTATGTTCAGGTCTTCTTGCTTAAATGATAAAGGCTCATTGTCGGCAATTTTAATTTGCTCCTTCACAAGGTCAACGCCAGTAATCAATTCAGTGACCGGGTGCTCTACTTGCAACCTCGTATTCATTTCCAGGAAGTAAAAGTCTAGATTTTCGTCGGCAATGAACTCAACGGTTCCAGCACCAAAGTAATCACATGATTTGGCTACATTAACAGCCGCTTCACCTATTTGCATCCGCTTCTTATCACTAAGAAGGGCAGAGGGGGCTTCTTCTACCACTTTTTGATGCCTACGTTGTATACTGCATTCTCTCTCGAATAGGTGAACAATATTGCCATGTTTGTCACCTAAG
>JANQST010000107.1 GCA_028279155.1 Cyclobacteriaceae bacterium | reverse complement strand
CCAACCTATGCATTTTTGCCAGTGGCGGTGTACGAAACATGGATGATGTCAAAAAATTGGCTGACCAAGGCCTATATGGAGTGGTATTCGGAAAGGCTTTTTACGAAAGAAACATAAGCCTGAAAGACATTGAAAATTTTGTGAACGTCTACGCTTAGAATAATTCTTCTACATCCTGACTCTGTGTTTCGTTGTATTTCAACTTGTACAGGTAATAGAAAATGAAATTGTACTTGCTGACAGAATCGTCCTCAGTAGAGTCAACAGATTGTAGTTCTTGAGGCTCTGAACCTCCTTCTAATTCACCAGCAGGATCTACTTCTTCTGGATTTTGTTTCTTTTCACCTGGTTGTTGTTGGACACCTTCGGTAGAAGTTTCGTCGTTAGAATTTCCAGTAGCAAAAGCAAAATTTGCTATGAGAAGAAAACCTAGTAGAAACGATATTTTGGTAACTATCCGCAAGACTCGTTACTTGTAGTGAACAAAATAACGAAAATTTAGCTACAAGGTTGGCAAAAATGCAGTAAAAGTTGTTAGGATTTTGAAAGCTACTAGAGCTTCCTTTTTACCTCTTTGATCTCGAATCCTTCAATTGTATCACCAACCTTGATGTCATTGAAGTTTTGTATGCTGAGACCACATTCATAGCCGTTTTTCACTTCGTTAACATCTTCTTTGAAACGCTTCAATTGATTGATTTCACCGGTATAAACAACAATTCCATCTCGGATCAGTCTCACCTGGTTGGATCGCTTAACAATTCCGTCGGTTACATAGCAACCAGCAACTGTTCCTACTTTAGAGATTTTGAATACATCCCGAACCTCAATATTTCCGGTAATTACCTCTTCACTTGTAGGTTCAAGCATACCCTCCATTGCATCCTTCACATCGTTAATGGCGTCATAAATGATCGAATACAATCGAATTTCTATTTCTTCTGTTTCAGCGAGTCTTCTGGCCCCGCCAGATGGCCTAACCTGGAAACCAACAATCACAGCGTCAGACGCAGAAGCCAAAAGGACATCAGATTCTGATATTTGACCAACTGCTTTGTGAAGGATGTTTACTTGAACCTCTTCTGTCGATAGCTTCAGTAAGGAATCAGACAATGCTTCTATTGATCCATCCACATCACCTTTAACGATAACGTTAAGCTCTTTGAAATTTCCAATTGCCAACCTTCGTCCAATCTCGTCCAGCGTGATATGCTTCTTGGTTCTAATGGTCTGTTCACGAAGAATTTGTTCTCTCTTTGTAGCTATTTCTCTCGCTTCACGATCACTTTCCATTACGTTGAATCTATCACCAGCTTGTGGAGCACCATCCAATCCAAGCATTTGAACCGGTGTAGATGGTCCCGCCTCAGCAACCTTGTGTCCACGGTGATCGAACATTGCTTTGACTTTTCCAAAATATGGACCTGCCAACAACACATCACCAATTCGTAGAGTACCACCCTGAACCATGATGGTAGATACAAACCCACGACCTTTGTCAAGGCTGGCTTCAACCACGGAACCAACTGCCGGCTTGTCTGGATTTGCTTTTAATTCCAATAGCTCGGCTTCCAGGAGCACCTTATCAAGGAGCTCGTCAATTCCTTCTCCAGTTTTTGCGGAAACATGCTGGCATTGGTATTTACCTCCCCAATCTTCAACAAGGATGTTCATGTTGGACAAATCCTCTTTGATTTTTTCAGGGTTAGCATTTGGCTTATCAACTTTATTGATTGCAATTACAATAGGAACACCAGCCACTTGAGCATGATTAATAGCTTCCTTTGTCTGTGGCATAACTGAGTCATCAGCTGCCACAACAATAATCGCAACGTCAGTAATTTTTGCTCCTCTGGCACGCATCGCTGTAAACGCCTCATGACCCGGAGTATCCAGGAACGCGACCCTCTTGCCACTCTCAGTGGTAACATCGTACGCTCCAATATGCTGGGTGATTCCTCCAGCCTCTCCCGCCGTTACCTTTGCATCCCGTATATAGTCGAGAAGCGAGGTTTTTCCATGATCCACATGGCCCATAATGGTAACTATTGGAGCTCTTTCTGCCAGAGATTTATCATCGTCCTGCTCCTCAACAACATCTGTTTCTTCCTTCGCCTCGGTGAAATCAATATCAAAGCCAAATTCATCTGCGATAACTGTTATTGATTCTGCATCAAGTCGTTGATTGATAGAAACGAACATGCCCAGAGACATACAAGTAGAAATCACATCATTAACTGACACATCCATTAAGGATGCAAGATCGCTAGCCGAAATAAATTCGGTTACCTGTAGTGTTTTTGAATCCTCTTCGGCTTGAATAAGCTTCTCTTCTTCTGCTTCCGCTTTGGCAGAGCGCTTATCCTTCCTGTATTTGGATCTTTCTGTTTTTGTTTTCCCTCCACTAAGCTTAGCAAGTGTTGCTTTGATCTTATCCTGGATCTCTTTGTCAGAAAGCTCTTCAGTTTTTCTCCCGGTTGAGGATCGTCCAGTGGAAGGACCTCTTTTGCCTTTGTTTTCAGGCGCTCCTGAGCTGATTCTCTTTCTGGGCCTTTTCTTTCTGTCTTGGTTTTGGTCTGAAGAGGCAACAGGTTTTGGCTTATCTGGAAGCTCAATTTTATCAAGAACCTTCAAACCTCGTAATGAGTCAGCTTTAGCTTTAATAACTTCTTTAGGTTCTTTAGGCTCTTCTTCTTCTGGCTGAACCTCCTTTTTTTCTTCTTTTTTGGTATCCTCTAAAGGTTTTTCCTCTACTTCTTCTTTTTCTTTGACTTCTTCGACCTTTTCTTCTTCTTTCTTGGCTTCTTCCTTCTTCTTTTTCTCAAGGTCGATTTTGCCTACAACTTTAGGTCCCTCAAGTTTTGATTTGGCAGATATTTTTTCGGGTTCTGTGGTAGGAGCAACGTTATCCTTGATCAGGATTCGCTCATCTTCCGTTTTCTTCGGATCTTCTGTCTTTTCGGCTTTGATCACAAAATCCTCTGTACCCCCTCCAATAGTTAACTCTGATGCTTCCTCTTTATCATGGGCTGCATCAGCAAACTTTCGTGCAAGCATGTCATACTGATCCTGATTTATCTTAGAATTTGGATTTGAATCAACCTCAAATCCCTTTTCAGATAAATAATCAAGTATGGTATTTCTACCTACATTTAGCTTTCTAGCAACCTGACTTAATCTATACTCTGCCATACAAACCTTTAAAAATTTTTATTCAAATTCCTGGCTTAGAACTCGAACAATTTCATGTACTGTTTCTTCCTCTAAATCTGTCCTTCTTACCAAATCTTCTGTCCCTAACTTCAATACGCTTTTAGCAGTATCTAATCCAACTCGTTTCAATTCATCAATAACCCAGTCTTCAAGTTCATCTGTGAATTCATCAAGATCAACGTCTTCTTCAGAAGACTCGTCAAGCTCTCTGAATACATCGATTTCCATGCCCACGAGCTTACTTGCAAGCTTTATATTCTGCCCTCCTTTTCCAATTGCCAAAGAAACTTGATCCGGTTTTAAATAAACTGATACACGTTCCTTATCATCACTAATATCCATGCTTGTAATTTTAGCTGGACTTAATGCTCTTGCTAGATAAAGCTCCAAATTGTCTGTGAAATTAATGACATCTATGTTTTCATTTTGCAGTTCACGCACAATTGAATG
Source organism: Cyclobacteriaceae bacterium (assembly GCA_028279155.1). Taxonomy (GTDB): domain Bacteria; phylum Bacteroidota; class Bacteroidia; order Cytophagales; family Cyclobacteriaceae; genus Ekhidna. Next base: position 4,701 of record JANQST010000107.1, on the reverse strand, counting down.
TATCCTGGAACCTTTCATACCCACACAAGCACCTACAGGGTCAATTCTGTCATCATAAGATTCAACAGAAACTTTTGCTCTCTCTCCCGGTTCTCGAACCACATTTTTAATCGTAATCAAACCATCATACACCTCAGGAACTTCTGCTTCAAACAGACGCTCAAGAAAAACAGGAGATGTTCTTGAAAGAATAATTTTTGGGTTTCCATTTACCATTTCAGCCCGATGAACAATAGCTCGTACTGTGTCACCTTTTCTGTATCGATCTTTAGGAATTTGCTCTGATTTTGGTATGGTCAATTCATTTCCTTCACCATCGATTAACAAAACCTCCCGACTGAGAACTTGATAAACTTCACCCTGAATAATCTCACCAACAAGATCCTTGTATTTCTGAAAGAGAATGTCCTTTTCAAGGTCTTTGATCTTTTGAATCAAAGTTTGTCTTGCAGTCATAACTGCTCTTCGTCCAAAATCTAGGAGTTTAATTTCTTCTGCAACTTCCTCACCAATTTCAAAATCTGGCTCTATTTCGCGAGCCTCAGTGAGACTAATTTTGTCATGATCCCAAATATCTTCAGAATTGTCATCTACGATTTCTCTGAATCGCCATATTTCCAAATCACCGTTGTCTGCATTGATGATGATATCAAAATTATCATCTGTCTCATACTTCTTACGGATCATCGTTCTAAACACATCTTCCAGAATGCGAATCATTGTAGGCCGGTCTATATTTTTACCCCTGGCAAAATCCGCAAACGAATCAACTAATACTGACGCTTCCATTCTATTTAAATGATACTTCTATTTTTGATTGATTTATTTCTTCGAAATTCATAAGTCTTTCTTTCTCTACTTTGTCTGATGTTTCTAATATGAGCGTGTCGCTTTCAACCTTGAGTAGCTTTCCTTTTACAATCTCACCATCCTTTTTTTCAACACTAAGCTGCCTTCCCACATTCTTCTCATATTGCCTTGTCAGCTTAATAGGATGATCCAATCCGGGGGAAGAAACTTCCAGGAAATATTTTCCAGGAAATAAATCCTCTTCTTCTAGAATCGCTCCCACCTTTCTGCTAATCATACTGCAGTGATCAATGCTCACTCCATTATCTCCATCAATTATTATCAGCAATTTCTGATTTCCAACTCCTCCTTTTACAACAACATCGACCAAAAAAAGCGATGGATCACTTTCAATAACTTCTCCAACTATTTCTTTCAGTCTCTCCATATTTTTCAAGAAAAAAAAGAGGGGACTGTAGTCCCCTCGTCATTTGAATTCTTACATTGCTTTGGCAAAAATAAGGGATTTATTCATCTCAAAAAATTATTTTCTAAAACCTTGCTATCACATTTGTCAAAGAAAATTATCAGTTCACCGAAGGTTTAGGATTCTGTTCTCCTCTTTTGACCCTTTTTTTACAAAAATTGCCGATTTTTACTATTAGCCGAAGTTATGCTTACGCCAGCTTGTTAGGTGAGATACTCATCTATAAGTCAGCTAATTAATTAAATGTAAAGCCGCTCAGACTTAATAAAATATCATGGTTTTAAAAAAGAAGCTTACACTCCTAGCTGTGTCAGTCTTAGGATTCCTGTCCGCTAACGGTCAGAATTCTGTAGGAGTAAACACAAATGCCCCAAACGCCAATTCAGTTTTGGAGCTTGTTTCACCAAATTCCAATCAAGGGTTTCTCGTCCCAAGGTTAACAACCTTCCAGCGTACAGCTATGGGAGCGAGCCTTAGTATCAATGAGAATGCCTTAATGGTGTATGACATTGATCAGAACCTTTTCTACTATTGGAATGGGAGTACCTGGATTCCAGGTCTGGGAGCCCTGAGTGTCACACCAGCAGGTGGGGATCTGACAGGGTTCTATCCAAACCCAATAATTGGATTAGGTCGAGTTACTACTAACAAAATAGCGGACAATGCCATAACCACGAGTAAGCTTCTTGATGGCAATGTCACAACTTCTAAAATCGATGACGGAGCGGTCACGACGGATAAAATAGCAGACTTGGCGGTCACAGGAGCGAAACTTGAAAATGTAGCTGGCGTAGCTGGAGGGTATGGAGATGAATTTTTAGCACTTCAATTCACGGTTGATTCCAAAGGTAGGATTACAGCAATTTCAGAGACCCCAATACTAATCACTTCAGCTAATATTACGAACCTCTCAATTCTTAATGAGGACATTGCAAACGGTACGATAACAATTTCTAAAATAGACCCGGAAGGAAATACGGATAGAGTCCTTACGATTGATCAGCTAGGTAATGTTGTTTGGGCGAACCGGTCGGATTTCACTTCCTCGGCACTTAACGAAAACAATATATACATTGGAGATGCTTCCAATATTGCTGAGGGGCAGCCTGTAACTGGCGATATTGCAATTACGAATAATGGAACTTCCGCGGATGTGGAAATCCAGAATGATGCTGTTCAAGGTGATGACCTGGATGTCGATAGTGGCAATTTCACGGTTACAGGGACTCAACAAGTAATCCTAGACAATGACGGTGGTCTGCAGGTGAATAATCCTGTAGACATTACAAGTACATTGAATGTGGATGGGTCTGTTGACTTAGCTGCACCAGGTGTCCCTACAGCGGTCAGAGGTACTCTTCAGGTTACAGAACAAGCTGATTTTACTGGTAATGTAGATGCTGATGCTGGATTAGATGTGGACGGAGGAAATTTCACGGTTGCCGATGGCGTAACACAAACACTCATTAACAACAACGACATAAATCTTGGTAATGAGAATACCGATGTAATCGATCTCACAGGCGTTACAAATATTAATGGTGGAGATTTAACTGTTGACGCACCAAGAACTGATGTAAACAGCACAACCATAATTCTAGGTGATGCAGATACAGATGCACTGACGATTGGAGCCGATGTTACAATAAATGGTGAAATTCAGAAAGAAGATCCATTTGTGTTGCAAGGAGCATCTGATAATGCAAACACGACCACTATCAGAGTTACTGATCCAACTCAAGACAACATAGTCACTATTCCGGATGAGAGCGGTGTTATCAATTTAAGTCCATCAGCCCTTTCACCTGACTTAGCGCTAAGCAGCGATGGCTCAGGTCAAATTGTTGTTGCTAATGATGCACAGGATTTCAATGTTGATAGTGATAATATAGATATTGGAAACGCTGCCTCAGATCTGGTTGATGTTACAGGTCAGACCAATATTAATGGAGGTAATTTGACCATTGATGCTCCACAAACAATCATAAACAGTAACTTAATTGAAGTTGGTAATGCCGCTTCAGATGTGATTGATGTTACAGGAGCTACTAATATCAATGGTGGCAATCTTACAATTGACGCACCTCAAACCAGTATTACAAGCAATACCATCGAGATTGGAAACGCTGGTGGTGATAACGTGGATGTAACTGGAACTACTGATTTTAATGGTGGTTCCGTTACCATTTCTTCCGATTTGACTTTAGCAACCGGGACCACTGTAAATGAAATTGTTGATTCAGTCACTGGAGTAGATTTTGATACACCGTCCGATGATGCATTAGTGACAGAAGCGGCCCTAACAGATGTAGCAGGAGGTCAGGCAGGTAGTGGTTTGACCTATGATGATACCAATAATGAAATTGACTTAGGTGGTGATTTAACAAGCCCAGCGGTTATAGGTACAGATGGAAATAATTTTTCCATTGAAAGTGATGACACAGGTTCAGGCACAAATTATCTGGAAGTTGCAGATGGAGGAAACATCACGATTGGAGATGGAACAGTAACAACAGGAACTGGTCAGGTCACACTCAATGGTAACGTCAATGCAACACAGGGTCTTGATGTAACGGGAAATGATTTAACGGTTGGAGGAACGAACTTCACAGTGGATAATACAGGGGCTGTCAATGCTGATGGTCAAGTTAATTTGGGAACAGCCGGTGGCACACTAACATATGTTGAAGGAACCCTAAGAGTTGATGAACAAGCAGAGTTTTTTGGAAATGTAGATGCTAATAGTGGGTTAGATGTTACAGCAGGAAACCTAACTGTTGCGGATGGGACTACAAATGTCAATGTACAGAGTGACAACATCAATTTGGGTAATGCGAATGATGATGTAATAGCTATCCAGGGGGCTACTACAGTGGCTGGCAACAGCACGGCTTTGAATGCTACACAGACGGATATCAACAGTGGTACTTTAAATGTTGCAGATGGAGCTACAACGGTCAACGTCCGGAGCGACAACATCAACTTGGGTAACGAGAATGATGATGTAATATCCATTCAGGGAGCTACTACAGTTACAGGCAATAGTACGAGTTTGGATGCGACCCAGACGAACATTAACAGTGGGGTTATCAATGTTGGAACAGATGATTTAGATGACATCAATTTAAATGGAGAGATCCAGGGACAGGATCCATTGATCCTGGAGGGTTCATCAGACAATGGTTTCGAAACTAGAATAAGGGTCGTTGATCCAACAGATGATAGGATCATTACCTTACCCGATGCGAGTGGCGAGGTTGTGTTGACAGGTATTAACCTTGGCAATGATTTGGCAGTGACAACAGATGGTAGTGGCCAGTTGGTAAATGCTGTAGACACACAAGTCTTTACAGTAGAGAGTGATGACATCAATATTGGAGATGATGCGACGGATGTTGTGGATATAATAGGAAGTGTAACGATCA
>JANQST010000089.1 GCA_028279155.1 Cyclobacteriaceae bacterium | reverse complement strand
TCAAACTGAAAATTTGCTGTTCCTTGAAATCTTCCTGCATGAGTCTCTGCGAGTGACTTAATCTTACTTGTTACTTCATCAATTGTCATTGCACTTGGTTTTTAGGAGTGAATTTTACTTCAAATAATTTGGGCCAAAGTTTCCCGGTTACAAATATGCGATCATTTTGCTCATCATAAGCGATTCCGTTCAATACATCCACACCAGCTGTTTCATTTGCGTCGAGTAGCCCAGTCATGTCTATTTTCTCAATCACAGCACCCGTTTCCGGATCAATCCCAACGATGTAATCCTCCTGGTAGACGTTTGCGTACAAGACACCATTGATCATTTCAAGCTCATTGATAGCATCAACTTTTCCATCGACATCATATGCTTCCAACTCATCTATTATGGTGAATGTAGATGGATCTCGTACAAATATTTTATTCGAACCATTCGTCATCAAGAGATTTCCATTATTCGATGTTAGCCCCCAACCTTCGCCTTCATAAGAAAAGGAGTTGACCTGCTCAAAGCTCTTGTTGTAAACAAAGCATTCTTCAGCATGATAGGTCAGATGGTAAAATTGATCATTTAAAAGAGCAAGACCTTCACCGAAAATATCATCTGCAAGATTTGTTTGTTCTAGAACTTCCCCAGATTCAATACTTTTCTTAAATAGAGAGGAGCTCCCATTCTGACCTGTGCTTTCGAAAAGGAATCCGTCTGCAATTAACAAGCCCTGGGTATAATCTCCAGTATTGTGCGGAAAGGTATTTATGACCTCATACGAATATTCAGTTGGTGCCTGTGTTGGTAGAACAATTACTTTAGAGTAATGTGTCTCCTTTTTTCCGCCAAAATAGACAGTTGATTTAATACGTCTGCTCCCCACTTTTTTGGAGGACAACTCGACTTCAAATTTTGGTTGGGAGTAAGTTATTTTGTCCTTATCCAGTTCGATTTGTACTGAATCGATAGAAATATTTCTTCCTTCAAATTCAAATGATATTAGCTGGCCTAGGGAAAGTTTTTGGTTTTGTTTAGGGCTAACGATTTTCGTTTCCTTTTTTATTCTGGGACTTGCGGGCCGCTCAGTTTTATTTCCATTATCTCCACAGGAAAATAGCAGGAAAGCAATGATTACTATGCTGGTTTTTGACATATGTCAAAATTAGTACGTTGCTCAGAATTTTTCGTTGAAATTAGGCTTAAGCCTTCCGTTCCTCACTTTGACTCATTTTCATAAGTGTAGGCACCGTGAGTCCCTGATAGAGCACCGAGCATACCACCACGATGTATGTCATGGTCACAATAATCTCTTTTCCATGAAAGTCTGACAAGGACAAGGAAAGGGCGATCGGTAGACCACCTCTTAGTGCACCCCATGTGAGCACGGAAATGGTATTCTTCTCAAAGGTGTCTTTGATTGACATCATTTTTATCGGGATGAACACGCTGGTCCATCGACCAAACAATACGATACATATTGCAAAGAACCCCGCAGCAATAAAGTCCAGACGTAGGTCTAGTACAAGCATTTCAAGACCAATGAGGACGAATAACATGGCACTGAAAGTCTCTTCCAACAAATTCCAGAATTTGAATACGTAATCACCAGCAGCACTTGCGACGTGCGTGCTCCGACCTTCATTTCCAATCACAAGTCCCATAACTACTGCTGCTTGTTTTGCAGAAACATGGATGAATTCAGCGAGCTGTGATCCTACCATTACAATCGCCAATGTGATTAGTACTTCAACTTCTACTGCATCGTTATCAACATATTTCAATAGTCGATAGCCTATATATCCCAGGAATAGTCCAATGAAAATTCCACCACCAATATCTGCGACACCTATGTAAACTGTCTCAAAAAAAGTAAGCGTATGGTCATCGCTTGCATGTGCAATGTCCAAAATAGTTAAGGCAAGCACCACTGCAATACCATCATTGAAGAGTGATTCGCCAGCAATTTTTATTTCGAGATCCTCTTTAAGGTGAAATCTTTGAATTGTTTTAGTTACTGCAATTGGATCAGTAGGTGATATCAACGCACCAAAAACCAAACAATACATGTAGTGCAATTCGATATTCATGAAATGCAACATGAAGTAGACAAGCGTACCTATTACGAAAGTTGAAATAAGCACCCCAATGATTGCAAGAACCAATACAGGTTTTCGCTGGTTGCTTAGTTTCTTAAAATCGATGTTTAATGCTCCTGAGAAGAGCATAAACGTCAAAACTATTTGATAGAGGACCTCTTCAAATTCATATTCTTTGACGTGTTCTGCCAGGTGAAGTTCAGGAAACAGGTTTCCAACAACCAGCACAAGGAAGGACAGGCCCAGGGCCAAAATCATCAATCCGATGGAAGATGGCAATTTCAGGTAGAACGTATTGATAAAAATGAACGCTCCTGAAAGGAAAATGAATAAGGCGATTATATCTAGAATGCTCACTTTATTACAATTTAGGCAGGTTCAACACTGCGTAATAATATTATCAAAAACCAAATAGTACAACGATTTGTTACGAGACATTGAGTGTGAGAGTAGCTAAATATAGATTTAGCTCATATTTTAGCAGGCAGAGCAGCCATTCGCAGGATGCTCGATCCACCTTTGTGGATCATGGGTTTGCGGTGGGTTTATACCTTAACAAGGCATTTTACTGACTCGAAGATAACTTTTTTTATAATTTTTAGCAAAAAACTGCAATTGGAGAAAAAAATCATAGAAAATAGGCTCTCTCAGCTTAAAAAAGAGACAAATGAGATTTTTGATGATTTAGAGTCATTGGATCAGGATTTTCTAGGAAAAAAGGGCAAAGGATGGTCTATTATCCAAGTTTTAAGCCATTTGAACATGGCAGAAACACTTTCCCTGGAGTATATGAAAAAAAAGATGCAGGCAGGGGATAAGATGAAAAAAGTGAATTTGATCAATAATGCACGAATGTGGGTTACATGCGGTTTTTTGCAGACAGGATTGAGATGGAAAGCACCCTCCTATATTTCTAAACCCAAAGGAGATTACTCATTGAATGAAATCAGATCAGAGTGGGAGTCAACACGAACCAACATTAAGGAGTACGTCAATGACTATCCTGAGAAATGGCTAAACAAGGCTGTATATAAACATCCAATGGCAGGAAGATTGTCCTTGCTACAAGCTATAGATTCATTCATCTATCATCAGCGCCACCATGTTCATCAAATCAATAGAATAAAAAAAGAGTTTAGTATCTAATGCTATCCATTAATTCACTGGTCCACAGCTATAACGGAACCGAAAAAATCCAATACCCTGATTGGGAAGTAAAAAAGGGCGATCATTCTGCCATTCTGGGAAACTCTGGTTCTGGAAAAACCACACTCTTGCATATAATCGGAGGATTACTTCGGCCCCACTCAGGTGTCGTTAATGTGGCAGAGACCGATATCTCACTACTTACTCAGTCTGCGCTCGATAAATTCAGAGGATCACATATAGGAATAGTATTTCAAAAAGCACACCTGGTTAGTTCCTTGTCTGTTTTTGAAAATCTTACACTTTCTCAGTACCTGAGAAAAGGAAAAATGGATAAAAAGGCAGTATTTGAAATGATGGATGAGTTAGGACTTGCAGAGTTGAAGTCAAGAAAGGTGCATCAAATTAGCCAGGGGCAAGCACAGCGTGTTTCCATTGGTCGAGCACTTTTGAATAATCCGAAGTTGTTACTAGCAGATGAACCCACAGCCAGTCTTGATGATGAAAATTGTGAAAATGTGATACGGCTGCTAAAAAGTCAGGCTGAGATTCATGGTTCTACACTGATTGTAGCCACACATGATCAAAGGGTAAAAGGAGAACTTGAAAACACCTTGACGCTATGAATGTTTTTTCGCTAAGTGCCAAGAATGTAGTTGCCAAGCCTCTAAGCTCTTTGCTGAGTGTACTTCTTTTTGGATTTGGAGTTTCGATAATTGTTATCATTTTGCTGACAAGCAGTTTCATGAAAAATGAAATAAGCAAGAATGCTGCGGGTATTGATTTGGTTGTAGGGGCTAAAGGAAGCCCGCTCCAAATCATTCTGGCGAGCATTTTTCATATTGATTTTCCAACAGGAAATATTTCATTGAATGATGCAAACAACCTGGTAAGAAACCGATTAATCACGTTAGCGATTCCACTCTCTTTAGGCGATAGCTACAAAGGCTATCGAATTGTTGGAACCACAGACAAATACATCGAACTGTACAAGGCTGAATTATCTCAAGGTGAAATTTTTGAAGAGAAAATGACGGCTGTGGTGGGCTCGAATGTTGCAAAAGCCTTAGGATTGATGGTTGGGGATGAACTTCAAAGCGATCACGGACTTTCGGAAGGAGCTGGTGGACATGGTGAACATCCATACGAAGTGGCTGGAATTCTGAATCCTGCTGGCAACGTTATTGATAACCTGATTGTAACCTCCATTCAAAGTGTGTGGGCTGTGCACGGGCATGATGAAGAGCATGAGCATGAAGAGGAGAGTTCGTTGCATGATATGATTTCATTGGAAAAGCTGGGATTGGAAGTGACGAATGAGCAATTGAATGAAGAAGATATCACTTCTCTCTTTGTTAAGTATCGATCCCCGATGGCTGCTGTTCAATTGCCAAGAATTGTCAACGGAACCAGCAACCTTCAGGCAGCCTCACCGCCATACGAAACAGCGCGGTTATTTAACATCATTGGGGTTGGAGTTGAGGTGGTAAATGTGCTTGGAGTTGTCATTATCGTGCTTAGTGCCATAAGTGTTTTCATAGCTCTCATCAATTCATTAAAAGAAAGGAAATACGAACTAGCAATTATGCGATCAATGGGTGCCGGTCGGATGAAGATCTTCGTTATGATCTTGATAGAAGGTTTTATCTTGACAATTGTAGGGAGTTTGTTTGGGTTTATACTTGCTCATTCGGGGTTCTGGATGTTGGGTTCAGCGATCGATCAAATCCAACCTTCAGCTTCATTTGTCGTGGAAGAAGAATACTATGTGTTTGGAGGCAGCTTGATTGTCGGTATTTTTGCCGCATTGGTTCCAGCTATATTGGGCTATAAAGCTGATATTTCTGAAACACTTGCCAAGGGTTGATAGCATTAAATTGAAGTAGCGATGAGACTTACATTTTTCTTAGGTACATTTTTGATAGCGCTTGTAGGAACAGCGCAGTTTGCCGATTCCGGAAAAAACTGGGAGGCCTTGGCTAATGTAGAATACGAAAAGTCGAAAGATGAGTATGGCGAGATCTATGTTCCGAAATTTGGTGAAAATGTGAAAAAAATGAATGGAAAGACTGTTTCTCTGACGGGTTTCATTATTCCATTCGAAGGCATGTTCGAACCAAAACATATCATTCTTTCCTCACTACCAATAGCTGCTTGCTTCTTTTGCGGCGGCAGTGGCCCTGAGACGGTGGCAGAAGCTTACTTAACCGATGAAGTTAAATACACTGCTAAACCTGTTACAGTTACCGGAAGATTGGAACTCAATGATACGGACTACGATCAGCTCATGTACATTCTCAAAGATGCCAAAGTGGTTGTTGGTGATTAGTTGATCCGGAACTGTTAGTGATAAGTTAATTAAGTGTTAGAGATAGGTTAATTGGTTGATTAATCAATCGGTTTTTTTTAAGATTGCCCCATGAAAAACTTATTGTTTCTTTCTCTGCTACTGCTCCTTTCCTGCCAATCCTCTAAAAAAGAAGAAGTTGATTTGAAAGCACTGAAAGATGAGGTGTTTGAACTTCATGATGAAGTAATGCCACTCATGGGAGATTTACGAAGAGTCCGCAAAAGTTTGATGCTGCAAGTAGATACGATTCAGGGGACTGACAGTGAAAGAGCTGCTATTCTTACAGAAGCCTCCAATAATCTCAATGAAGCCAATGAAGGAATGATGGTCTGGATGAGAAACTTTGACCCGAACTTCGAAGGCTCAGATGAGGAGGTTCTGAAATACCTGACAGATCAAAAAGCTTCGATAGAGGAAGTCAATAAGAACATGAAGGAATCCTTGAAAAAGGGACAAGAACTATTGGAGAATTGATCACTCCTCAACGCAGGCATCGATCCATTTATCGATGTCTTTAACACCCATCAAGCCACCTTCATTTCCCCATGAATTAGCCACGTAGGTAAGCACTTCAGCGACTTCAAGGTTTGTAATTGGATTACCAGGCATGAGTTGACTATAGGTCACTCCATTGACCACAATTTCTTTCGCCTGACCATTTTTTATAATACATGCTGCGCGTGCAAAATTTTCCATTAGATAATCAGATCCGGCTAGCGGTGGGTACAAGGCTGCTAATCCTTTTCCATCGTCCTGGTGACAGTTGGCGCAGTAAGTAGAATATATTTTAGCTCCCTGTACCATGTACTGTTTCAATCTAATTTCATCCCTGGAACTGGGTTTCTCTTCATTTTGAGAAGTTTCGGAACTTCCACCGCATGAAGCAAACAGCAAAACAAATGCAAATAATGCGACGACTTTAGTTAGTAGGTTCATATTCTTTTAGAAGTTTATCAATATCAGTTAGTAACACATCTACTTGCTCATCTACTGTTCCATCGTAAACTCCTCGAATCCTTCGATCTTTGTCAACAAGTAAAAAGGCTCCACTGTGAATGAAGCCGCCAGCAGCATTTGGGTCTTCGTCCGCCATTACCATATAGCTTTTCTCACCAAGGTCATAAATATAATCCTGGTCGCCGGTTACGAATTTCCATTTGCTTGACTTAATTCCCAGTTTGGTGGCATAATCTTTCAACACTGCTACGGTATCATGAGTTGGATCAATCGTGTGAGAAAGTATTGCAACTTGATCATTGTTTTCGAATTTTTCATATACACGAAGCATTTGTTGCTTCATCTTGGGGCAGATCGTCGGACAAGAAGTGAAGAAGAAGTCAGAGACATATACTTGATTATTAAATGTAGCATTTGTTACCCAGCTACTGTCTTGATCAACCAACCTGAAGTCTTCAATGGTGTGATAGATCGTGTCATTTTCTTCGAAGATCTTGTTTCCATAAATGGGAAGATTAGCTGTGGATGGAGTAGAGGTACAACTAATTAGTGCCGCTAAACATGCTGCGATTATAAATTCCAAACGAATCATTTTTGCCTGATATTTTTATAAAGCTTGATGGCCATCATCAATACGATCGCAAAACTAACAAGACCAAGAGTTCCCCAGATCCAGTTGATTTCATTTTTTAGTACAATTAGGAAAACAATCGCAAATAGGATTAGGGTTGCAATTTCATTGAAGATCCGAAGTTTGAGCGAGGTGTATTTGTAGATACCTTGTTGGAGCTGACTGTAAATCTTATGACTCCAGAGATGGTAGATGATTAGAATAAATACGAATCCAAGTTTCACATGCATAAAGGGCTGTTCCAACCAATTTGGTTGAAGTACAATCAATGTTGTTCCAAGAAGTATGGTCAATACTGCAGAAGGCCATGTGATGATGTACCACAGCTTTTTAGACATTATCGCTAGTTGATTCGAGAGTATGGATCGATCAGGCTCTGCTTTCGCCAAAGCTTCTGTATGATAGATAAATAATCGAACGATATAGAAAAGCCCTGCAAACCAAGTGATTACGAAAATTATATGAAGGGCTTTTATGTACAGATACCCCATTTAAGTGGACTTTTTTTATTGAACTTGTTGTTACCAAACATTGTTGGCAAATTTGATGTTGAAAAGAGATCATTTCCAAATGCAAACCCTAATTAGAAAATGAGCGAATCATCTAACATTTGGTATTTTGAAGATACAGACCTTTTTGAGGTTTTATGTCCTAAAAAGACACCGTACCTGGAGGACTGGCATCCACCTGGCACTTATGGCAAAGATGACTTTATCTATTTCAAAGATCAGTCGTCGGAAAATGTATACATGGTTTCACAAGGAAGAGTGAAGATCGGAACCTATGCCAATGACGGAAAAGAAATTGTAAAAGCAATCTTAACGCGTGGGGAAGTGTTTGGTGAAATGGCGCTGGCTGGAGAGGAGAAGCGTGAAGACTTTGCTCAAGCAATGGATAACGGCACGCATGTCTGCGCCATGACGATTGATGATCTTCAGAACCTGATGAAAGAAAATAAAGAGCTTAGTCTCAAGATTTTGAAAATCGTCGGGTTCCGACTTAGGAAAATGGAACGCAAGATTGAGTCTCTTGTTTTTAAAGATGCAAGAACCCGAATCGTGGATTTTCTTAGAGAAATGGCCGAAGAAAAGGGCCAGAAGGTAGGTTTTGAAATGATGATCAAAAATCATTTGACTCACAAAGACATTGCGAGCCTTACTGGTACCTCACGCCAGACCGTCACTACTGTGATGAATGAATTGCGTGAGAGTAACCTAATCAACTTTGATCGAAGAAGAATTCTGATCAGAGACCTGGAGAAGCTTGCGTAAAGAAGTCTTTATTGTCTTCTCGTTGACTCCCTGATTTTGTAAGCATTTGTTTCTTTGAGAAAAATATATTCAATGAGAAACACTTTATTCGTTCTGGCTGTTTTTGCTGGATTTACACTATCGGCTCAAGAGTCCAATCTACAGACATACACTCCATCTATTTTATTTGGTGAAGGGGAGTGGGAGTTTAAGAGTTTTCAAAACATATATACCCAGACTAAGTCGTTTGATGCGGATGGTGGAAAGGTTACGAATTCTGTCGGGAGACAAACCTGGACTACATCGATCAATCAGTTTTTATATGGTCTAAGCTCGAAAATTAACATTGGAGCAGATGTCTGGGTTAAAAATGCGAATTATGCACAATCAGGTGTGGCATCCAGAACATCCATAGTTGGATTTGGACCCAAAATCAAGATTGCACCATTCAAAAACCTGGAAAGACTTTCAATTCAAAGTACGTTTCTCTTCCCATTATCCGAAGATCTTGAAGGAAGACCTGGCGAAAACGAAGTGTTTCTCCATAACGATGGTAGCTTGTGGCTCAACCAGGTTTTTTATGATCTACCACTGAGCGAAAAGTTTCAGTTGTTCATGCAGCAGGCATTTTGGTATCAGTTGGTGGATAATTCATTTAGAGATAACAATTACCTACAAACTCAGACAAGCTTGTTCGTCAGCTTTTTCCCGAATCAGCGATGGACATTATATGGTATGTCTGAATATTTTCCCACACACTACAATGATGCGACCCAGAAACGCGAAGGGTTCTTTTCATATTTTGTTCAGTCAGGTATAGGCACCAAATATCAATTGATTCCCAACCTGATCGAACTGGAATTTCTGTATACCAATTTTTGGAAAGGAAGTGAAGGCCAGGGGGCAGGAGAGACCATTAACTTCGGGATTCGAGTGATCCGGCAGTAGTTGCTAATAAGGTAGGGTTAAAGACTTCTAAGGCTTTCAATTTAGATATTAAGTATAATAGGAGCCAGAGAAGCCATAAATTTGGATTTCTGGTATCATTTTATGCTTCGGAATCTGGTTTTCATATGGTTTTCTCTTTGCACAATGAGTGCTTTTGCTCAGAGTAATGAGATC
>JANQST010000081.1 GCA_028279155.1 Cyclobacteriaceae bacterium | reverse complement strand
TTTGATTACAAGGATGTTCTCAATGTCGATTCCCAAATCAGCTTCTCGCATGTAGTTGATCTGGTTATAAACAGTCATTGTTCCGGCTATTAAAAGGAACGTAACTGCGAACTGTACAAAAACCAGAGATTTTCTCATTTTTGAACTGCCCATCCTTTTCTGCTTTCCGACCAACACATTTACAATGTTCATTGTTTTCAATAGAACATAGGGATATAGGCCAACGATTAATGTGCCTAAAAGAACAAGCCCAATTTGTAATGTAATGGCATTGCTATTAATAAGTACAGCAAAAGGAAGTCCGGTCAATTCTATCAAGTAATTTTCAGCAAGCTGGATCCCTCCAATTGCTATCCCCAAGGCAATGACATTCATCACCAAAGCCTCTAGCAGGAAAAGCAATATGATTTGCTTGACAGAGGATCCTAGACATTTTCTAATGCCCATTTCTTTCAACCGTTCTATGGTTCGTACGAGCGAAAGGTTCATGTAATTGATCCAAGCGATTACCAGGATGACGATTGCGATAATGCTTAAGGCGATAATGATCTTGCTATCGATTCCCGCTGTAAAATCATCAGGACTTTGAGAATTTAAATGGATGTCTTTAACAGGTCGTAAATAAAAGTCGATTGTGTATCCACTTTGAGCATAAAGCTCCTTGGCATTCTCGTCAAATATTCGATTGATGTTTGCTAGAACATCATCCGTTTTAGACTGGTCAGAGAGCTTAACGTACGTAAGCATTGAGTTAACCCACCTTTTTCTGGATTCGGTGACTCTGTCAATGGAAGGCATGGAAATAAGTAGCTCGAAATCTACATGAGAATTTTTTGGAAGATCTTCCAATACCCCTACCAACTCGAATTCAGCTGCGCCATCATTGCCACTAAGTGTGAATGGTTTGCCAATTGCATCTTTCGGGGAGTCAAAATACTTTTTAGAGGCACTTAAGGTTAATATCGCTTTGTTGGGTTCATTAAACTTTTCTCCATTTCCAGCTACAAAGTCAAAACCAAAAAGATCAAACGCATCTTTTTCAGTGGCAAATACTCCCTCCTGTTCGAAGTTTACCTGGGAATCCTCCGTTTTATAAATAATTGAGGTGTTGGCATAACCATAGTAGTAGAATCGGGACAGTAACTCAACATCCGGAGATTCATTGATTAGCAAGTCCGAAAGCGGTGAAGGAGACTCAATTTGCTGTCCTAGAAGTAGTCCATTTCGATATGCATTTGCTTCAACCCTAAAAACTTTGTCTGTATCCGGTATGTCCTTCTCAAAAGACGTATGGAAATAAACATATTGAGCAATAATGAGACAGGCGCCCATTCCTAGCGCTAGTCCGAAAATGTTAATGAAGGAAAAAACCTTGTTTTTTAAGATTTGGCGGATAATTGTCAGAAAATAGTTTTTGAACATGGCCTTTGGGTTTTGGATGCCCAACTAATCCCAATTGATGTGCCAATTCATGTAATCATCTGATTAACAATTACTTGAGGCTTTTTTTACTATTCTATTTTGTCCAAAAACGCACAAATTATTGTGCAGATATAGACAAGGAGTTTCGAAGTAATTCGTTTCTAATCACTTCAATACACGAAATTTGTCATTATGAGAAAATTTGTTCCTATCGCATTTCTTTTAACCTCTTTTATTGTTCACGGTCAGTTGAATTTTGAACAACTTGAATGGGACGAGT
Organism: Cyclobacteriaceae bacterium; assembly: GCA_028279155.1. Classification (GTDB taxonomy): domain Bacteria; phylum Bacteroidota; class Bacteroidia; order Cytophagales; family Cyclobacteriaceae; genus Ekhidna. The sequence goes on along the minus strand of JANQST010000081.1, from coordinate 6,295 downwards.
TGCTGAGAAAAGCAAAAACAGAAAACAAAATTGTATTTCTTGAGGCGTATGCTACCTGGTCTGAACCTTGCCAGCTTTTAGAGAAATATGCCTTTTCTGATTTAGAAGTTGCGAATTTTTTCAATGATAATTTTCTCAACGTCCGGTTGGATATGGAAGAATATCCGGGAATTGGAATTGCGGAAAAATATGAAATCAGTATTTATCCAACCTTACTGTTCGTGGATGGAAATGGAAATGTTATTCATCGGGGTTGTGGTGCAATGGAAGCCGGTGAATTGCTAGACTTGGGTAATGAAGCCTTGGGTGATAATAACTGGGACACACTCCATAAGAAATTTGAAGCGGGGGAAAGAAGTGGTGAATTCATGAGAAACTACTTGTATCTCATGGAGGATGGATGTCTTAATGCAGAAGGGTTTGCACAAAAAATGCTTGGAAACCAAAAGGTTGAAGATTTGACAAGTGAGCCCTCATTCGTGCTAATGGAGGAATTCCAGTGGGATATATATAGCCGAGAATTCAGGTACATGTTGGATAATATACAATCGTTTGAGTCGAAACTTGGAAAGGAGCGAGTACACGACAAAATTTTCAATACGTTTCTGGCGCAATACCAGGAAATATATGTGTCGGAAGAACTTCACTTATTTGCCATGCGAGCATTTATGGATCAGCTGTCAGGTGTCTCCTTCATTGGGTCAGATACATTGATGACCATGGCAAATCTTCATTATGGTGAAATTACGGAGGACTGGGAGTTATTCTCCGAAACTGCAATTGCATGGGTGGGTATGTCAGGGTTGGATGATGTTGACGAATTGAATGAATTGGCATGGAAGTTCTACTTATTTGTTGATAATAAGGAGAAACTTAAAATTGCTTCAGGGTGGGTCAAAGAAGCAATCGATAACGATCCAACTCCTTCTTCAATTGATACATATGCTTCGCTTCAATTCAAAATGGGCTTTAGGAAAAAGGCAATAGAACTTGAAAAGCAGGCAATTGTTATGGCCATTGAGCTACAGGAAGATGTAGCCCATTATGAACATCAATTAAAAACTTTCCAGGGAGAGTAGTTAACCCAGGTTACTGAAATCTTTGATATCAGGATCTGTGGTAAGTAGTTTTTGAAAAATCGCATTAAGATTTTCAAAATCCCATGGCTTGGTAACAAAGTCATGAATGCCAAAATCTCCAACTGCATCATCCAATTCATCTCGCTTGATAAAACCACTCAAGATCATGCGTTTTATTTTGGGATTGTATTCGTACACATCACGTAAGAGTTCAACGCCAGACATGTGTGGCATTCGATGATCTGATACAATCAAATCAAGCTTTTCGGTTTTTATAATCTCCAATGCTTCAACTGGGCCAATGGCCACATGTACATTGTATATCCTTCTAAATGTAGATTTGAAACCTCTGAGATTGGGAGCTTCATCATCAACATAAAGAATAGAAAATTCCTTTTTTGCTCTTGCCGGTCTTTCACGTCTAAGGCGTCTTTCCCGCCTTTCTTCCCGACGCCTCTGGTTTTCCATGCTGGCTACTTCTATCATTGCTGGTTAATAGTTAGTACAAATTTAGTTTTCGACCTATGGTTCTACACTCCGTCGCTTACGTAAAACCAACTCGTCATAATACCTATAATGATCCTTTGGTATCCATAGGTTTACCAATAAAATTTATCGCAACTGGAATTTTTAGTGAGTATGAGTGAGTATCAGTGCAAGAAATCCATTAGCTAATACAATAATAGACCTTTTTTAGCAGGTGAAGGTAAAGTCTAAAGCTGATGTCGACCAAATAGTCAACAAAACCATTGTATTGAATTAGTGCTAATTTTTGAGTTTAACCAAAGCTTCCTTTAAGGTATTCTCGGTTCATCCGGGCAATGTTCTCTAGCGAAATTCCCTTCGGACATTCTACTTCACAAGCTCCAGTATTTGTGCAATTACCAAAACCTTCTTCATCCATTTTGTTCACCATATTTACTGCACGCTCTTTGGCTTCTACCTGACCTTGTGGGAGCAACGCGAATTGTGAAACCTTAGCTGATACGAACAACATTGCCGACGCATTTTTACATGTCGCAACGCAAGCACCGCACCCGATACATGTTGCCGCATCAAATGCTTTATCAGCATCGTGTTTGTCAACAGGAATAGCATTGGCATCTTGCGTGTTTCCCGAAGTATTGACACTTACAAATCCTCCAGCTGCCATGATTCGGTCAAATGCACCACGATCAACCACCAGGTCCTTAATTACTGGAAATGCCTTTGCTCGCCATGGTTCGATATGTATAGTATCACCATCCTTGAATTCCCGCATATGAAGTTGACAGGTGGTGATCTGTTCTCCAGGTCCATGAGCTTCACCATTTATATACATGGAACACATGCCACAGATACCTTCCCGGCAATCGTGATCGAAAGCTACAGGTTCTTTTCCTTCTTCGATTAGTTGCTCGTTCAAAATATCCATCATTTCCAGAAAAGAACTGTCAGGTGAAATATCGGAAACCTGGTAGGTCTCCATTTTTCCTTTTTCCTTGCTTCCGTTCTGTCTCCAGACTTTGAGTGTTAGGTTTAAGCCTTCTGATGCTGACATATCTTAATCTATTTATAAGATCGGGTTTTCAATTCAATGTTTTCGTATTTGAGATCCTCCTTGTGAAGCACGGCTTCCGATGGTTCTCCTTTGTATTCCCAGGCTGAGACATACGTGTAGTTCTTATCATCACGTACAGCTTCTCCCTCTTCCGTTTGGTATTCTTCCCGGAAATGACCGCCACAGGATTCGTTCCTTTCCAATGCATCCCGAGCAAATAGTTCTCCTAGCTCAAGGAAATCTGCTACTCTTCCTGCTTTCTCCAATTCCTGGTTAATACCATCAGCAGATCCAGGTACTGTCACCTCTTTCCAGAACTCCTCTCTTATTGCCTTAATTTCTTCAATTGCTTCCTTAAGACCTTCCTTGTTTCTAGCCATTCCGACCTTATTCCACATCACTTTTCCGAATCTTTTGTGGAAATGATCGACAGAATGCTTGCCTTTGTTGTTGATAAAGAATTCAATTCTTTCTTTGACCGATTTTTCTGCTTCATCGAATTCAGCAGTATCCGTTGGAATTTCTCCGGTTCTAATATCTCCAGCAAGGTAATCCCCAATGGTATATGGAAGGACGAAGTAGCCATCTGCCAATCCTTGCATCAATGCAGATGCGCCAAGTCGATTTGCTCCATGATCTGAGAAATTTGCCTCCCCAATGCAATAACATCCATCAATAGTTGTCATCAGGTTGTAATCAACCCAAACCCCACCCATGGTATAATGAACCGCAGGATAGATTTTCATTGGAGTTTTGTAAGGATTGTCAGCGGTAATTTTCTCGTACATCTGGAAGAGGTTGCCGTATTTTGACTCAACTACCTTTTCTCCTCGCGCTCTAATTTCTTCTTCTGAAGCATCCGGATGACCATGTACGTTGGCGTCTTCCTTTCCATATCGCATGATTGCAGAGCTAAAGTCAAGGTAGACTGCTTCTCCTGTTTCGTTGGTACCAACCCCAAAACCAGCATCACTTCTTTCCTTGGCTGCCCTTGAAGCAACATCACGAGGGACCAGGTTTCCAAATGATGGGTATCTTCTTTCTAAATAGTAATCCCGATCTTCTTCTGCAATGTCAGTAGGTTTCAATTTACCTGCTCTAATAGCTTCAGCATCCTCCTTTTTGGCAGGTACCCAAATTCTACCGTCGTTCCGCAAAGATTCTGACATCAAAGTCAACTTGGATTGCTGATCTCCATGCTGAGGGATACATGTCGGGTGGATTTGGGTAAAGCAAGGATTCGCGAAGTATGCTCCTTTCTTATGGATTTTCCATCCTGCTGAAACATTGGAACCCATTGCATTGGTAGATAAGAAAAATACATTACCATATCCACCTGAAGCAATTACCACTGCATGTGCAGAATGTCTTTCAATTTCGCCAGTTACCAGATTTCTTGCAATTATTCCCCGCGCTTTGCCATCAACTATCACAATCTCCATCATTTCATGTCGATTGTACATTTGGATTTTTCCTTTTCCAATCTGGCGTGACATTGCAGAATAGCACCCAAGGAGTAATTGCTGACCGGTCTGTCCTTTTGCGTAAAAAGTTCTGGAGACCTGGACACCCCCAAACGAACGGTTATCAAGAAGTCCTCCATAATCCCTTGCAAAAGGCACCCCTTGAGCTACACACTGGTCAATAATATTTGCAGATACTTCCGCAAGCCTATACACGTTGGCCTCACGAGAACGGTAATCTCCACCTTTTACGGTATCATAAAAGAGTCGATAAGTAGAGTCTCCATCCCCTTGATAATTTTTTGCAGCATTTATCCCACCTTGCGCCGCGATCGAATGCGCTCGACGAGGTGAATCCTGGTAGCAAAATGCTTTTACATTGTAACCTAGTTCAGCCAAAGTAGCAGCCGCAGATCCGCCAGCAAGTCCAGTTCCAACGACTATTACATCGATCAATCTCTTGTTGGCTGGATTGACAAGCTTGATGTTGTTCTTATGGTTGGTCCATTTATCCTTGATAGGACCTTCTGGTATTTTGGAATCTAATTTTGACATACCTCTTAGTTATAACAAGTTGAGATAATGATAAATGGCAATAAAAATGAAACCGACAGGGACTCCTATTGCATATATTTTTCCCAGCTTTCGGATGGCTGGAGTGTACTTATCATGCCTGGCTCCAATGGATTGAAACGATGATTGAAATCCATGCAAAAGATGAAGTGATAAGAACACAAATGATAAGATGTAAATGACGACTCGAATCGGGTTCGCAAACATGTGAGCTACTTCTTCATAATACCGATCCGGATCTTCTGGTTTGAACTGAACATACTTGTAGTTTATTTCAGGAATCCAGAAATCATAGAAGTGAAACCCAAGGAAAAACAGGATAAATAGCCCACTCCAGATCATGTTACGAGACATCCATGACGAATTCGCTGAACCTTTATTGATTGCATATTTAACCTCCCTGGAGTTTTTGTTTTTGATTTCTAAGACAAACCCCATCATGAAATGGAATACTACACCAAAAATCAAAATGGGCTGAAGCAAGAACTGAACCAGCGGGTTTGTTCCCATGAAATGCGATAGCTCATTAAAGATCTCTTCACTGAAAGTGGAGGTCATATTAATAGCGAGGTGTTGCAGTAAGAAAATTAGCAGGAATAGAGCGGATAGTGCCATGGCGAATTTCCGACCGATGGAACTAGAAAAAAATTGCTTGGTCCAACCCATGAATTTGGTTAAGTTAATCGATTCGGGTCAAAGGTAATTTCGGAATACTTGCTGACCAATCTTAATTTCTATTTTAATTGATTTTAAATACTTCAACTGACTAAGTGAAGACACTTTAATAAATGTTTATTTTAATAACAGTATCAGCATGATTCTTGTTCGATATTAGAATTGTTGCTCAAATTAGATTTTGTAAGAAAAATTTAAATTGAACCTGCTAGTGAAACTTGTAAAAATATATTACTCACTTATCCTTTTGATTTTTGGATTCGTTTGTGAAGCCAGCCACATTCGAGCAGGAGAGATAGTGGCGAGAAAGATTTCCGAATTGACCTTTGAGTTAACATTTTTTGGGTACCGAGACGTTGATGGGGTGTTATTCGGTCAGGGGCGTTTCAATTTAGGAGATGGAAACTTTATAGGAGATGGTTCCGAGATAGAAATCCCGTGGAATAATGAAAAAATAGTAAATCTTGGAAATGGAGTTGAGCGATGGGAATTCACATGGATCCATACCTACGAGGCTCCCAACAACTATCTGGTAAGCTATGAAGAGAATTGGCGAAACGATGGTATCCTTAACATTCCGGATGAGACACCATTCTATGTTGAGACATTGTTAGCCTTGGATGGATTTATTCTCAATTGTACTCCATATTTCACCGTACCTCCGATCGACCAGGGAGTTGTAGGTTTTAGGTTTGAGCATAACCCAGGAGCCTTTGATCCGGATGGTGATAGCCTTTCTTTTTATCTGACCACGCCTAAAATGTCCAAACGAGAAAACACACCTAACTATCGAGCGCTTGATGATCCTTTCTTTTATGAAAATGTAGAGATAGGAAGTGAATCCGGTGAATTGGCCACATTAACGCTTGATCCTGTGGATGGAACTTTGGTTTGGGACGCTCCAGGCGGTCGATTAATTCCGCCACTGGAGAACCGAGAATACAATGTAGCCTTTGTGGTTGAAG
>JANQST010000287.1 GCA_028279155.1 Cyclobacteriaceae bacterium | reverse complement strand
GTCAGATTGATCATCTCCCTGTACGTAACCCTTGTTATGCATGTTCCATGCGATGGCATTGGAAATTTCATCAATCGCTCTTTTATCGTTGTAATAATCAGGTCCCTGGTAGACCACCTCACATCCTTGCATCCAACACCAGGACTCATAAGTAGTGAAATCGGTTTTCGGATTTTGATACGTTTTGACCTGTACTGCACAACCGAACAGGATTACAAGAGATAATAATTTTAATATGTTTTTCATGACCTTTATAGTTTGCTCAGCGCTTTAAAAAATCCGATGTGTTCGTCCTTTATTTTAACGATCCAGGACATGCATCGTTGATTAATCCTTATTAATTTTTCCGAGGTACTTCCAAGTAAAATAACTGACCCTGAGGATTGACCTTTTGATCCCATCATTACAAGATCAAAATCCCCAGTTATACATTCATCATAGATTACCTCTGCAGCCGAAGCTTTTTCCAGTAGTGTGCATTTTAATTTTAGATCAGCCCCAAGAGGTTTTATAAACCGCTTGAATTCTTTTTCGGCATTGTCCTTCATTATTTCTGAAAACTCCTCATAACTTTTACCTGTACTATAGTACCCAATAGGAACGCTATAGATGTGAAGACAGTCTACTGTGATCTCTCCCGATTCAGCTAGTTTCAGAGCAGTTTTTAAGGCTACAAACGAGTGACGGGAGAAGTCAACAGCTACAAGAATTTTTTTGCTGCCGGGCATTTTCTCTTCAGGAATAAATAAAGCAGGACATGCAAGACTTCTCAGGAGTTTATGTGGAAGAATACCGCTACCATCTTCATGTTTCTTTCTTCCAGCAATGAAGAAGTCAATGTTTTCTTTTTTAACCCAATCTACAAGGGTGTCAAATGTTTCTCCACCCACGACATTCACCTGCCACTCTACATTCTCGTTATCGAAACTTTCCTTGACAAGTTTTTCCATTTTTTCCTCGTACTGCTCTGTCGCAGTAGGAACAACATCTTTATACTCCTCAGGTATGTAAATGGGAATGTTCAATTCTTTCTCCACATGTACAAAATGGATGAGATCAGGTTTTATGATTCTGCTGAGATGACCTACTCTTTGAATGATTTTGTTATCAATGGAGGTGAAATCCAGTCCAACCATCCAGCGTTTATAGTTTGATTCACTCATTTGATTACCTGATTAATATGAATGCAAATTATAAGTGACGACTTCTAATCGTTATGACTTTTGCTGGCTGTTAAAGTGACAAATGCTAGTTCAAGATCGACCATTTATAAAAGGAGAGCCCCATAAGTGGAATTGATGACATTTATATGTTTGATTTTACGATTTAATACTGAAAATCAACAATAGCGAGCTACTTTCGTAGAAATTTTAGTAAATGGCAGAAACTGCATTTAATCCGGTAAGATTTGCATCTGATGTTGGTAAGGAATTTGGTGCCGAGGTACGCAAGCGTGTTTACGATTACTTCAAGTCCAACAATATTTCGAAAACAGGAGATTATAGAATTTGGTTGAAAGCAATTATTCTTCCATTGATCTATCTGGCTCCATTCGCTATTATTTTAACAGGATGGTTTTCGAATAACCTATTGGTTTTCTATGGCCTCTGGATGATAATGGGTATAGGATTGGCCGGATGTGGGTTAAGTCTCATGCACGATTTTTGTCATGGATCAGCTTCAAAGAAAAAATCCGTCAATTTCTTTTTTGGTGAGTTGATCATGAGTCTGTCGGCTGGTTCAGCAACCAACTGGAAGATACAACACAATGTTCTTCACCATACGTACACGAACATAGACGGATATGATGAAGACATTGACCCCGGAGGGTTAATGCGATTTTCTCCAAATCAACCTAAGAAGGGTTTTTACCGATATCAAATTTTTTACGCCTGGTTCCTTTATGGACTGCTAACACTATATTGGGCAACGACTAAGGATTTCTCTTTTTTGAGGAAATACAATAAGAAAGGTTTGTTGAAGACGCAAAACACAACGTATCGAAAGGAGGTAACTAAATTGGTGATTCAGAAGATCGTGTATTACTCACTTTTTATAGCGCTTCCAATCATTATCCTTGATGTTGCCTGGTGGCACGTGGTGCTTGGTTGGGTGAGTATGCATTTTCTTACAGGACTGATCCTGTCATGCATTTTCCAGTTGGCGCATATTATGCCATCTTCTGAGTTTCCATTACCAGATGAAAACAGCGAAGTTGAGAATGATCAGGTGGTACATCAGATGTTAACCACAGCCAATTTTGCCCCAAGCAATAGATTGTTATCATGGTATGTGGGAGGGTTGAATTATCAAATCGAACATCACCTTTTTCCAAACATCTGTCACGTGCATTATCGCGAGCTATCGAAGATTGTAAAAGCTACCGCAGAGGAGTTTAAACTTCCATACAATTCAGAGCCAACATTCATTGGAGCCTTA
>JANQST010000051.1 GCA_028279155.1 Cyclobacteriaceae bacterium | reverse complement strand
CCATGGGTCACCCGCTTGGGGCTTCCGGAGCTAGGATCATTACAACTCTTTGTTCCGCATTGGATAAAAAAGGAGGGAAAATTGGAGCTGCAGGAATATGCAACGGAGGCGGTGGAGCCTCTGCAATTGTTATAGAAAAAGTCTAATGTCTCCTAAGGAGTTGGTCGAAGAGTGGGTAAAAGCTTTTAACGAAGCTGACTCTCATAAACTATCCCATCTATACCATGAGGATGCGATCAATCACCAGGTAAATACTGATCCTGTTGAAGGACGTGAAAACATTAGGAAGATGTTTCTTAATGAATTCGCAAATGCCGAAATGGAATGCCAAATTGTAAATCTTTTTGAAGATGGTGAATGGGCAATTCTTGAATGGAAAGACCCAATAGGTTTGAGAGGTTGCGGGTTCTTCCAAATCAGAAACGATCTAATTGTTTTCCAACGTGGTTATTGGGATAGACTTTCATTTCTAAAACTCCAGGGACTTCCGATTCCGACCGATTGACTTAATGAAGAATAATATTGAAATTAGCCTTACGTTTAGATGTAAGGCTTTTTTGTTATGCCGATGAAAACACTTTTCTACATTTTCTCCTCCGTTCCACTCCTCGTCTTTTCACAAACCAAAATTGTGACCTACTACAACGAAGGACAAATCAAAGAGGAATATCTAGTGCTTGAAAACGACAGCAGTCGTGTGGATGGAGATTACTTCATGTTAGATCCACAAGGCAATAAAATCGTAACCGGATTTTTTGAAGATGGTAAAAAACAAGGACTGTTTAGAAATTTCTACTCCAATGGCACCATTCAAAGAGAAACACACTACGAGGAGAATCTGAGAGAAGGGGTCACGAAGGTTTACTCATCCGATGGAAAACTTGTACAGGAGGCTACATTCAAAAACGATACCTTGGTTGGTTCTATCAACCTATACGACACACTCGGCAACCTGGTCGGAGAAACACAGTTTTCTTCTGGAAAACCAGATGGGCTTGTAAAATCTTATCATTCCAATGGCAAAATCAAGGATGAGACGATTTATAAGAATGGAAAGCCAAACGGGAAAACCACACAGTACTACGAGACTGGGACAATAAAACTGGAAGCGAATTATCTAGGTGGCCTACTCGATGGAACATATAAAACATATTACCCATCGGGGCAGCTTGAAATGGAGGCCCTGAACAAACGAGGTTCAAAATCCGGTTTTGTAAAAATGTACCATGCAAATGGCCAGCTTAAGTCATCTGGTAACTATGTAGACGGAGGCCTGCAAGGTGATTATCTTGTATATTTTGATAACGGAAATGTAAAAAGTGAGTATAAGTACAACAAAGGACGTAGGTTCGGAAAAAGTCTCGATTACCATTCCAATGGTCAGCTCAGGCTAGAATCCTCTTTCTCTAATGGGGGATTAAATTCCCAAATCAAGGAATACAACGAAAAGGGAATTCTTATCGCTGAAAAAAACCTTGAAAATGAACTCCCAAAAGGCACCTGGAAAACCTACGATTCCAAGGGACGTCCTGCCTCTATTGAATCCTATGAAAAAGGGAAGAAGCATGGCTTAGCCACCTTTTTTGAAAATGGCAAGAAGGCTTCCGAGACGGAATATCGATTTGGAAAGAAATTTGGAACGCACAAAGAATATTTCTCTAATGGGGATCTGAAAGTAGAAGCAACCTATGAATTGAACCTTTTCCACGGACTGTTCACTCAATATCATAAGAATGGTCAAGTTGAATTCGCAGGGCTCTATGTCAGAAACAAAAGGCATAAAGTCTGGACCTATTTTGACAAAAAAGGAAATACCACAGAAGAAATTACTTACAAATACGGTGAGATCGTTGAGAGAAAATGACTCACCTTTGAGGTATGATTCTATTCAGCACACTCAAATCTTTTCTTAACGACAAGGAATATCGGGATCTTATTGCGACTGTGTTCGCGATTCTCATTATCGGCACTGTCGTCTATCATTATCTTGAAGGATGGACCTGGTTGGATGCTTTTTACTTTTCATTCATAACACTGACAACCATAGGATTTGGTGACTTTGCCCCTACCACAGATGCCGGAAAAGTATTTACCATTTTCTATATAGTCCTCGGTGTAGGTGTCATTTTAGCTTTTATAAATACACTTTATCACCACTACAGCCAGATAATCAAACAAAGAACCAAGCAAAACGAAGAGTAAAAAAAGAGGCAGTAAAAAACTGCCTCCATTTCTTATTGATTCTTCTCAGCTAGCTCTTTCTCATATTCTTTGATCTGCTGTTCAATCTTTTTCTTATCGCCAACAATGACGAGTGTCATATCCTCCGGACGAATATGCTTCTTCACCAACTCACTTACCTGCTCTGGGGTAACAGCGTAGATACTTTTCACCTTTTCGGTGAGGAAAGTCTCGGGTAAATCATATGTGTCGAGGTAGCTCAATTGGCCTATGATTCCACCTGGAGTTGAATTTTGCAGCACATAGATCCCAGCCTCGTAATTCTTAATTCCATTTAACTCCTCTTCTGTAGGAGGTTCTTCTTGTAATCGGTAAATCTCTTTTGTAATCTCTCGCAATGATGCGCCGGTTACATCAGTAGTTACATCTGCCTTTTCATACCATATCGCCGATTTATATCTATCTGTGATCGTGCTGAAGGGAGAGTATGTATACCCTTTATCCTCCCGGATATTGCTAGTGATTCGAGACCCAAATGACCCTCCAAGCAATGAGTTTGTGATATCAAAAGCGATATAATCCGGATGAGAAGGATCTGGAACAGGAAGTCCAACTATCAAGGTCGATTGCGGAGCGTCTGCTCGATCAATCATTTCAATGTTGTTTGCCGTTACAGGTTCCGCAATCGGATAATTTGCCTCCTGCCCTTCTTGCCAATCACTCATGACTTCTTCAATGGCTTTTTTAGTTTCCGTTCCATTGAAATTACCAGCTACGTAAACTGTTGTTCGTTTAGCACCAAAGTTTGCTTCATAAAACTCTTTCAACTTTTCAATCGAGTAGTTGTCCAGCATTTCATCTGTTGGGAACATTCTTCCATAAGCATGATCCGGATAAATAGCAGCATAAAACTGTTCGTATGCTTGTGGACTTGGTTGCGTCTTGCTGACACTAAGTTGTCGTTTGCGATCATTGATCAAACGGTCCAACTCTTCTTCAGGAAAGGAAGGGCTGGTCAAGACCTGTCCAATTAGCTGAATCGCATCCGGAACGTACTCATAAAGAACATTTGCCGTCAAGGTGGTTGTGTGATTGCCGACCCCAATGTTTAAGTCGCCACCCATACTTGCAATTTCATCTGCAATTTGATCACCATTTTTGAACGTACTTCCTTCTTTCATAAGGTCTCCGGTTACATCACTTAGCCAAACTTCATCAGGACCTTCATTTACATTTCCTGTTTTGACTACAAATTGGATGGTGGCTTTCGGAATAGATCCCCATGGGATCAATACTCCCGACAACCCATTCTCAAGCGTGAAAACTTCTTTTTCCGGTAGGTTAAATCCCTTTGGTGTTCCACCTTCTGGTGGAAGCTCTTTTTCTTGTGAGATTCCTATAAAAGGAATGATTCCTATTATTAGTGTGTATGTTAATAGCTTTTTCATATTACTAAATTTTAGTTTGCCACAGCCAGTGGCTTTAAAGTAAGTACTGTCCTGTTTGTGGATCTCAGGTAGTCCTCTATGGTTTTGTTAACATCCTCAACAGTGACTTTCTTGAATTCACTTTCGATTTCATTGATCCTTCCGGGATTATCATCGAAAAGAGCGAAACTGCAAAGCAAATCAGCTCTACCAAAACCGAAGAATCCACCCAGGTTATCATAAAGACTGGAACGGATCTTGACGATCGCTTTGTCCAACATCTCCTGAGTTACACCAGATGTTTGCAAATCTGCAATAACACCATCGATGGATTGTAACAGCGTGTCTGCAGCTACATCATTGTCATGAATAAAATTGAACATCCAAAGCATTGGTCCTTTGTAATTGAACATATTACCAAGGTAGTTTATACCTCCACCAACATTTGCTGTATATCCATTCTCCTTTACCAATTCTTTATAAAGCAAACTGTTGTCTCCCTGAACAAGGATTTGATCGAGAAGGCCCATTGCGTAATATGCCCTAGAATTTCGTTCCGGCATTTGATAGGCCACAGCAAGTGCTGGCTTGTTCGCCAGCCTATCCTCTTTTTCAAATCTTTTTTCTTCTGCCTGAGGAGCTTCTGAGATATCCGGCAACTCTGGAATGTCAGCAGAAGGAATGTCAGCAAAATACTGCTGAATCCATTTTTTTGCATCTTCTGGTTCAAAATCGCCTACCACTGATATCGCTGCATTGTTGGGGGAATAGTAGGTATCGAAGAAGCTTTGTACATCTTCCAACGTAGCTGCGTCCAGATCTTCCAAATCGCCGTAAAAATTATGAGCATTAAACCAATTTTCATTGGCGTACTGAGGCATATCCAACCATGGAAATCCACCGTACGGCTGATTTAGCACATTCACCTTCACCTCATTTTTCACAACCCCTTGTTGATTAGTAAGATTGTCTTGTGTGATTGCCAGCCCATTCATTCGATCAGCCTCAGCCCAAAGCATAGTCTCAAGCTTATGCGAAGGCACAATTTCAAAATAGTTGGTGAAATCGAATCTGGTTGAACCATTCAACACCCCGCCATTTTGCTGAACTAACTGGATAAATTCCATTTTCCCAAGATTATTGGAACCCTGGAACATCATGTGTTCAAATAAGTGTGCAAAGCCAGTCCTATCCCTGGGTTCAATCCGAAACCCGATGTTGTAGTAAACGGCAATGACCACAGTGGGTGATGTCTTGTCCTGGGACAAGATCACCTTTAATCCGTTATCCAGTTTGTAGTAGTCAACCGGAACCTGGAAAGATCCTGTGCCTTGATCCTCAGTAGTAGAGGAACAACCCAGAAGCACCAGAATTAATAGTGATAAAAATATATTTCTCAAACGTTGCATAATGTGTAAATAATGTTTCAATTCAAGATAACAATTAACCCATTGGCCATGTTATTTTTTTTTATGGATGGAGTTAAAAGTGGTTAAACAGAAATTGAGAAAACACGTATTATGGCTTATGCCAACCAAGTTACCCATCTTTCTTATCACAATAATTTTGCTATCAGGTTGTAAGGAAGAAAAAGTTCCAAAGCGATTTTACCCCAGAAATGATCATGAGGCATACATGCACTCATTAAGGCAAGCCAACCTAATCAACACTGCGCTTGGACAAGACTGGCTGAAGGCAGCTGATAAACCCTTTGATAATCAAATTAAAGTTCGGCTCCCCTACCAGGAAGCATTTGTTATTTCTGATACTAAACCTGATGCCCTTGGCTACCGCTTTGATGTCAAACGAGGACAACGGGTTTTGGTAGAACTTCAGCTTTTGGTAGAAGACACCACACGTGTCTTCATTGATCTTTTCAGAGTTGAGAATGATTCCTTAAATCAATTTCGACAGGTGGCCTCTGCGGATAGTTCCTTTCAACTCGCTTTTGAACCAAGAAGAGATGCTTCGTATTTGCTCCGACTTCAGCCCGAATTATTAAGAGGTGGTGATTTCAGCATCTCTATTGAAAACGTTCCGACACTTGATTTTCCTGTTGCTGGAAAAAATAAACGTGCCATTCAGAGTTTTTTTGGCGACCCAAGAGACGGTGGTCGAAGAGAACATCATGGTGTTGACATCTTTGCAAAACGGCACACGCCGATCATCGCACCAGTTAAAGCTACAGTTCGCTTTGTCGGGACAAGGGGATTAGGGGGCAAAGTAATTTGGCTTTATGATCTCAATAGCGGAAACAGCCTCTATTTTGCACATCTCCAGGAACAATTAGTCAAGCGCTACCAAACCGTAAATCCCGGAGACACCATTGGAACTGTAGGAAACACTGGAAATGCAAGAAGAACCCCGCCGCATCTCCATTTCGGCATTTATAGAAACGGACCTGTAGATCCTTACAGCTTCATTGTTCCGGAATATCCAAGATCTCCGAAATTTGTGCCTGATACCACCCTGCTTGGAAAAGAAGTAATCTTGTCGAGAAATGCTTTCTTAAAATCTGAAATGCGTAGACAATCGTCAAATCTTGACACACTTCTTTCCAATGAGCCTGTCGAAATATTGGCAGTGAACCACAGGTATGTGAGAGTAAGAAATGTGGAAGGAACATTAGGTTTTCTTCAAAAAAATGTTCTGAAGTAGATCAGCAAACTATAAGTATTTTTTGTAGTTTTTGTTTCTGGCACCAAAGAGACGGGCAAAAAAACCAACGCTTTTATCTTTCTTCTTAGATCCCTCAATCATGATTGTAGAGACAGCAATAAGTGCTCTTTTCCATGATTGACCAATCTCCTCACTATAGTATATATCCATGGCATTTTTAATGGTATACAACAGCGCCTTAATAACATATCTATAATGTGAGTTCTGAACACCAAGGTCTCTATGAAACCGACCCAACTCCTCCAAGGTTGGTCGCAATTTGTCAAAATCAACCAGATTGGTCACAAGAAGATTCAAAGTAAAACCGAGCTTCTCAGCCAATCGTCCCATATCATCAGGGAAATAGACACGCAACTGTGGAGCAATCTCAAAAAGTCGATTGTAAAATTTGAGCATATTGGCCAACTGATCATTAACAATCAATGCCCATGACTTTGTTATGTTATCAATATCATTTTGTGTCAGCATTATCCAATACTTAATCGTTAACCAAAAAGTTTTTTCAGCAGTTGTTGAAACTTGTTTTGCTTTTTATCTGGAGCATTTTGCATGACAACAGAGATATGGTCCAATGCTTTTGACCAGGCAGTTTCAATTTCTTTGGAGTGGCTTGTACCCAAAATCCTATTGACCAACTGCAATAAGGAATCGTTAAATTTTGAATAAAATTTACTTTCAATATCAAGTTTGATATGAATGCGTCCCAGGTCTTCGATGGACTCTCTGATTTCATCCAATTGATGGCAATTCGATACAATGAAATCCATCGTGAAATCAAACTTCTTTCCAAGCTTAGAAAAGTCCTTGTGAGAAAAGTACTTCCTCGCTTCAGGGGCGACTTCAAAAAAAGTCTCATAAAAAAACAGTGGATTTTCGATCCTCCGCTGCTCCATGAGCTTCCAGGAGGATTTAATGAGATCAGCCTCTCTTCCTGTTAAAACCATTTGTGCTTGTTTCACATTCATTAAATAGTGTATGTGAACAAGAGTAGTGCTCCAGTATCAATAAAGCACCTATCAGACGTCTACTCAGAGTCTACATCTAAAAATTCATGTATGTTGCTGGCTATACCAACCGCTATCCCTCGTAGGAAATTCTAAAAATGGTACCAGCCAGATCGTCTGAAACCAGAAGAGATCCATCAGACGCAATCACAATGTCAACAGGCCGGGCCCATGCACGATTCGTGTCAGTATCTAAGAATCCGGTAGCAAAATCTTCATAAGCCACTCCTACTCCATTCTCTTCTGTAACAAGCGTGATCTTGTGTCCCGTATGTCCTACCTCTTGATCACGATTCCAGGAACCATGTTCGGCAATGAAAATTTTGTTTTTGTAAGAATTAGGAAAGGAATTTGCGGTATAAAATTTCAAACCAAGTGGAGCAACATGAGGTCCCAGGTTTTGTGCTGGAACCACAAAATCAGAGCATGGATATTTATCACCGAACTCAGGATCTTTGATGTCTCCACCGTGGCAATAAGGGTAGCCAAAGTGTTGTCCCATTTCAGAAACACGATTCAATTCACATGGAGGAAGTTCATTTCCTAGCATATCTCTTCCATTATCTGTAAACCACATTTCACCTGTATCCGGATGCCAGGTAAATCCAACGGTGTTTCGAACACCACTAACAAAAACTTCTCGATCTGTCCCATCTGGGTTCATTCGAGTGATCGATGCGTACATCTCATTCTTGCTCTCACAAATATTACAAGGAGCTCCCACTGGAACATATAATTTTCCATCAGGTCCAAAAGCAATGTATTTCCATCCGTGATGTCTGTCTTTTGGGTAATCATCATAGATTTTTACAGGTTCAGGTGGGTCACTTAAGTTATCGAGGATGTTATCGAATCTCCAAAGCTTTCCAACCTCTGCTACATATAAAGAACCATCATTGAATGCCACACCATTTGGCATTCGTAACCCACTTGCTATCACATACCTTTCGTCTGCTTTCCAATCTTCATCAGTGTCCCTTACTGCATATACTTTATCACCACTCCTATTGGCAACAAACAATGTTCCGTCTGGAGTAAGTGCCATTGATCGAGCATTGTTCACTCTTGCAAAAACATCAACCTTAAATCCATCCGGCAAATTCAACGCATCCAATTGAATACCTTCCAGTGACGTAAGTTCCGAACCTCCACCTACTGGTTCAGGAGTAGCCTCATCGGGGGATTCCGGTGACTTTGAGGAACAGGAAATAAGAAATAAGATGGCTAGAGTGTAGAGCGCTTTATACATGATTTCGGAATTTGAAGGCTCAATTTAAGGTTAAGTCTGTAACATTTCAAGAATACTAGATAACTAGGTAACGAAGATTACTTTTGCGGCATGATTGACATCACAAATCTATCATTTTACCTGGGCGATCGGCCACTTTACGATGAAGCTTCTCTTTTCATTGGACCGAAAGATAAAATAGGTCTCATCGGATTGAACGGAACCGGCAAGTCCACGCTCCTCAAAATGATGATTGGTGAAGCTCAACCTACTTCCGGGAAAATTTCAAAGAGCAAGGAGACAACCATTGGGTTCTTAAACCAAGACCTCCTCTCCTTCCAGACTGAAGACTCCATCTTGTCAGTAGCTATGCAAGCTTTTGCCTCTACGCTAGACCTTCAGAAAAAAATAGACGAAGTGATCAAGCAGATGGAGGAAAACTACAGCGATGACCTGGTGGATAAATTGACCAAGCTTCAGGAACGATTTGAAGCAGAAGAAGGCTATGTGTTGCAATCAAGAGCAGAAGAAATTCTGGAGGGCAT
>JANQST010000050.1 GCA_028279155.1 Cyclobacteriaceae bacterium | reverse complement strand
ATGCCCTCGAATTGCGATGACATTTTCACCCTTAGCAATATCTTCACGGAAGTTTCTTCGCATAAGTAGAATCGACTCATATCCGGTATAATCCTCTTTCAATTTATTTCCGATGAATACCGAAGTTGATGCCAGGTCATAGGGATCACCTGATATGCTTTGATAAGTTGTATGCACGCGGTAAATCCTGTCTCCTTTTTTATGGAATTGATCAAAGCTTAGCAGTTCACTGATATATGTGATCATAAGAATGCCTATTGACATTGAAATAGCCAATCCAACAATATTTATAGTTGAGAAAAGTCGGTTTCTCATCAAGCTCCGGGCGGAGGTCTTGAAGTAATTTCCGATTAGATTTAAAAAAGTCATTTGTCCTAGAATTTTGGGTTTTTTGATCGTGTATAAGCGGCAGAATTTCAGCACATCCAACAAATAGATCAGGTTTGCCTTTCTTCTGCCTTTTTTAATGTTTCGGTCATAATACTCATGCAAATCCCCTTGCAGATCTTCCAAAAGTTCAGACCTGCAGTACAGTTGGATGATCCGATCCATCCATGGTGGGGGACCGTTTCGCTCACTCATTTCTAAGCATTTCAGCAGGATTTGTTTTAGCTGCTTTCCAGGTTTGCCAGCCAATCGTTAGTATTCCCAGAAAGAAGATCAATAGAACACCAAACAACAATTCGAAAGCACCAATCGGAGTACGGTTGGCATTATCCGCCAATACAACCGAAGTGAAGAAAAGATACGTGAGAGGCATAGCTATGAAAGCCGCAATCACCAACATGAACACAAATCCCCGGGAAAGGATATAGACCAGATGCTTCTCGGTAGCACCCATCACTTTTCTTACACTTATTTCCTTGATCCTGGTTTCCGTAGTAAATACTGCCATACCCAGCAGGCCCATTGAAGCAATTGAAATAGCTAGAAAGGCCAGAAACCCGAAGATCTTGAACATGATTGCATAACCTTCATAAGATTCCTTTATCCGATCATCGTAGAATTCTGCTCTGAAGGGGTGGACGGTATCTATTTGTTTCCAGACACTTTCCAATCTCCCCATGAAAGAAAAAATATCGTCCGTTTTAACAACCAGGTTCAGGTATCCATAAGAATCATCAGAGCCCTGGAAGAATACTACGGGTTTTCTTCTTCTTTCTATTTGCGCATATTGAAATCCTTCGATAACACCGGCAATTTCCAACCTGGACTGTCCACTTCTTTGCAGTAATGTCACAGCTTCACCAATGGCCTGATCCGGACTTTCGAAACCAAAACGTTCAATGAAAAGCTCATCGACAATGACGTATTTGGCTTCTTGTCCATCATTTAGATCATAAGGAAATATGTCTCCAGCCAGAAATTCAAAGTCATGAACCTTTAAATAATTTCGATCCACATAGTTGACATGGGCTGAGGCTGAATCCAGCGGGTCTTTGTATTTAAATATGTCTGACCATGTATCTCCGGTACTCATTACCATGGCTGAGCGAGAATGGGCTGTCACCTCAGAAAGTTTTGACATTTCTGCCAGTAGGATATCGGAATTGTTTCCGCGCAGATCAATATTCAGAATGTTTTCAGTATTGAACCCCAGGTCGAAATTGAGTGCGTGTTTGTATTGCTTGTAGGATATCGTTGACCCAATAATAAACGCAATTGAAAGTGTGAATTGGAATACAATCAGAACCCGACGTAGGTTGATCTTCTTTAGTAGCTTCAACTTCGAAGCATCTTTTAGGGCAGAAATGGCTTGTAGCTTGGAAAGTATTAGAGAAGGTACAAATCCTGCAATGACACCAATCGCGACAGAGAACAGCAGGAAATATAGAATATGGATGTAGCGAAGATCCAGCAAAACCTTCATTCCACCCGATAAAATTTGGATAAACTCTGGTTTGATTAGCATGGAAATTCCAAAAGAAATAAGTAGCGCTATGAAAGAGATTATGATAGCCTCTGTAATGAATTGAGAAAATACCTGTCCCCGACTTGCTCCTACTATTTTTCTTACTCCTACCTCTTTCGATCTTCTTAAAGATCTTGCGATCGATAAATTGGTATAATTGAAACATGCTGAGATGATGACAATCATCGTCAGTGTGATCATCATGTTTATGACCTGCCAGGTTACTCCTGAACCAATTTTATTGCTAAGATCTTTCCCGGGCATAACGTCAGCCAGGTTCTCCAACTCAAAATTGATGGCATAGCGATCTGTCTTAGCATTTTCAGTTGAAGCTATTTCGTTAAGATTTGCTTGAATAGAATTAAGATCTCCATCTTCGGGAACCAGTAAATACACATAATTTCTCCAGATACTCCGCCAGGTTAGAAAGGCTGAATTCTCTTCTTTTCTCGCAGCATTTTCTGCTGTTGAAAATGATGCCAACGCTTCGAATTGCATATGAGAATTGACCGGAACATCCTCCATAAGTCCGGTGACGACAAAATTTTCTTCACCAGATGTCACCACCTCACCCACCGGGTCCTTGTCTTTGAAAAGCTTTTCTGCCGTTGTTTTGGTAAGTACAACTGAATTTGGCTCTTTCAGGGCCGTGGCAGGATCACCGGACAAAAGCTTAAAAGAAAACACATCGAAGAATTCCTCTGATGCAAAGTGTCCCCTAACACTGATTACATTTTCACCTTTTGCAATGTCCTTGATGAAATTTCTGCGCATCAATAACACTTTCTCGATTCCTGTATATTCTTCTTTCAATTTTTTTCCAAGAAAAACTGAAGTGGACGCATACAGATCTGGCTCCGTATCAGAAATACCTTTATAAGCAGAAATAATCCGATAGATACGATCGGATTTTTTATGAAAATCATCATACGTAAGAAGCTCACTTATGTAGGTAATCATAAGTATCCCAATTGACATAGAGATGGCCAGTCCCACCACATTGATGGAGGAAAACAACTTGTTCCTGGCAATACTTCTAATAGATGTCTTAAAGTAGTTTTTGAATAAATTGAAGAATGTCATTTGTCCTAATATTTTGGGTTTGCGAACCGTGTAGAGTCTAAAGAATTTGATCACATCGATGAAAAAGATCAGGTTGGCTTTGGAGCGACTTTTTTTAAGATTTCGCTCATAATACTCATACAGATCTCCTTGTAGATCTTCGAGCAACTCTGGTCGACAGTAGAGTTCTACAATTCGATCCATCCATCTAGGCGGGCCTGTTTGATGCTTACTCATCTTACTCCTTGAAAAACGACATCAGGAATGAGACTCCACAACTTGTCTCGCTGCTCTCTTGATTTCAGCAAAGCAATCTTGCCCGAATGAGAAATTTGGAAAAACCGCTTGCGTCTGCCGCCCCGTTCTTTGGTTGGTTCTCCAAGTTCTGAAGTAATCAGCCCCTTGTCTTCCATTCGTTTCAATACCGCATGTACTACTCCGAGCTTTGTTTTCCGGCCGGTTACTTTCCCAATCTCATCTACAATGTTTACGCTGTATGCTTCATCCAGCAACGATGCGATCGTTAACAACACTACCTCTTCAAACTCGCCTAAATTGGTTCCCTTCATTTTTAGTTAATAGTTTTCAGTTATTCACCGAATGTATACTTGTTCGAAGCGATCTCCTTCCCATGTTTATTCATGAGGCCCTGCTTTCCATCTTTCACCGTCCATATCATTCCAAACTTGTAATCCAGTGATTCATATTCCGGTGGTATTAGTTCATCACCTTTTTTTGTCATCAAACCATATTTACCATCTTTTTTAGTCCAAATCCAGCCAAACTTATAATTCAGTGATTCATATTCAGTTGGAATGAGTTCCACTCCCTTTTTTGTCATCAAACCAAACCTTCCATCTTTCTCAGTCCAGATCCATCCAAACTTATAGTTCAACGATTCATATTCAGTAGGTATCAGTTCCGTTCCATCCTTAGCCAGGAGACCGTATTTGTCCCCTATTTGAGTCCAGATCATTCCATACTTGTATTGAAGTGAAGACTCCCCATTGAAAGTCGTAGATTGTGCGGTCGTTGTATACACAGCAGCCAGCACAAAAAGTAGTGCTATATTTTTCATGATTTTGAGTTTTTGCCTATTTATTCATTAAATGTATGAAAAATCAATACGACAATCACAACTTTAAGGTTTTATTTTTTCATGTTTTGTATGAAAAATATAAAAAATGTCCTTCACGGCTTTATTAGTAACCATTTAGTTTATTGATACGTACTTAGATTATCTATGTATTAATTAAATCTAGGTATGTTATCGAAATCACTTGTTGCAGCAGCCGCTAAGCCTATCATTTTAAGTATTCTTAAAAAGGGAAGAAGCTACGGTTATGCCATTATCGATGAAATGAGAGAAAAGTCTTCGAGTGATCTTCCATGGGCTGAGGGATCGATCTATCCGGTACTTCATAAGCTGGAAAAAGATGGCTTGATCATATCAGAGTGGTCATTATCGGAAGAAGGAAGAAACAGGAAGTATTACCATATTTCTGAGAAAGGGAAAAAAGCACTTTTGGCAGAACAAAACAACTGGCTCAAAACTTTCGAAATGCTCAACAGATTTTGGAGTCTTAAACTGGATAATCAGTAATATGGAATTTGACCTGGAAAAAAACATTCAGCAATGGCTAAAAGATCACTCAAAAACAGGGTCGTTTGAAGATGGACAACTGGCAGAAATCGAAGATCACTTGCGAACAAAGATTGAGCGCATTATTGAACAGGGCTCCAATCAGCAACTAGCATTTGAGAAAGCAACCGAAAATTGGGGAGAGATTAGTTCCGTATCGAAGGACGAACGATTGGTAAATACTCGACAACGGTCCCACTATCCATTCATAAAGCAATTGACCTTCATTCTTAGGTTGTTTCGAAAATCCCCGGTTACTACATTATTAAACATAGGAGGTCTTACGCTTGGTATTACAGGGTCACTTGTCATCTTGCTGTTTGTTTTAAAAGAAAACAGCTTCGATGAGATCCATTCTAAAAAGAACCAGATTTTCAGGGTAGAATTGAAAAGCACCACCCCTTCCGGAACCACACATTTTGTGACTACCGGGCCACCAACGGGAAGGTATATGGCTGATACCTACGATGAGATTGAAAACTCAGTCACAATAAAGAGAGGGGACGAAGTACTCGTCAGGTATGAAGATAAAGCTTTCTATGAAGACCGGCTCTTTTATGTCGAGCCTTCGTTCTTTGAAATTTTCGACTTTCAACTCAAATATGGTGACAGAACAACAGCTCTTTCCCAACCAAATGCTGTTGTGCTAACTTCTGAAGCTTCCATAAGATATTTTGGAGCGATTGATCCTACAGGAAAAACTTTAGAGGCGGGTGGGCAGTCACTGAGAGTAAGCGGGGTTTTAGAACAGCTTCCCAATACACATTTTGAGATGGATCTACTGGTTTCCTATTCAAGTTACGAGTATCCATCCTTTGGATCTCCTACCAGTTGGTCCTGGATTACCTTTTACAATTACATCCAGCTAAAAGAATCTTCAAGCATTGAGAGTTTTAAGGAAAAACTTCCTGAGATTGTTAAAGCTCATTTTCCGCCTGAGAGAGTATCATCGATACAGTTATCCATAAGAGGGGTAAAGGATATTTACCTCACGCCTTCCCAGGATCAAGCCGATGAAATTGGTCCTACTAGCGACCGGTTCTATTCCCAGATATTGACCTTTGTTGCACTGCTCATTGTTTTGGTAGCAGGGCTGAACTACATCAACCTGTCAACAGCAGTAGCTTCAATTCGTGCCAAGGAAGTAGGAATCAAAAAAGCACTCGGCGCAAGTAAAGGTTCGCTTTTCTATCAATTCCTTCTTGAATCGATTGTTGCCGGTATTGTTTCGGCATCTATAGGATTTTTATTCAGCTACCTGGTTGTCATTCAAATAGGACAGCCCCTAGGATTGGGTAAAACAGATTTTAATTATTTCGTTCAACCTCTTCTTACTGCATCATTGATTTTAGGTGGAAGCATTGGAGTTGTATCAGGTATTTACCCAGCACTCCTATTTTCTGGTGTCGAGGTAAAAAAAGTACTTCTGAATAGCCGCTCGACTTTTGGTCACAGTAAGTTATATCTCAGGAAGATCCTTGTTGGTTCGCAGTATACTATTTCTATAAGCCTGATCATGGTCACCCTGATCATCTTAAAGCAGATCAACTATCTCACATCCAAAGATCTTGGTTTCGAAAAGGAAAACATATTGGTTGTCCCTTTGAATGAACCCGCACAAAGGGATCGCTATGTCACCTTTGAAACACTACTCGAACAATTGCCTGGAGTAACTGGTGTAGCGGCAGCAAGGCTCGGATTAGAAGGTTTACATGGTTCTTATCAATTCGTAGAGCGAGGCTCAAATCCTGGTGAGGCACCAAGAATGTCGATCTATCCAGTGAACCTTGATTTTATTGATTTACTTGGAATCACCCACCTCGCAGGAAGAAAATTTACTGACGTTTCCAGGGAAGATACACTTCATAAGTTCATTATGAACGAGTCGGCTATCGCATTGATGGGTTGGGATCATGAAGAAGCCATTGGTAAGAAAGGAATGCTGACAGGCCAGGGAGGCATTCATGGTGAACTTGTTGGTGTTGTTAGTGATTTTCATTTTGAACCGCTACAAAACGAGATCGAACCGTTGATCTTGTGGTTCAGGGAAAATGCAGCAAACTATGTGTACATAAAAACAAGTGGAGAAAACTTTCAAGACCAACTTCAGGCAATTCAGGAAACGTACGCTACCGTTTTTCCAGAATACATTTTTGAGTTCGAATTTCTGGACAGCCGGATCAATGAGAACTATCAATCGGATC
>JANQST010000284.1 GCA_028279155.1 Cyclobacteriaceae bacterium | reverse complement strand
GACCTTTAAGGCGTCTTTTACTGGATTGACTCTTAATCTCAACCCATACCAAGGCCTGTCAGTACTTCACATTCCTGATATTCTCTGCTGATAAAACTGATATTGAACTGCCATTGATCTCAATCCAACCGTCCTTTTTAAATTCTGAAAGAATACGTATGACCGATTCTGTAGCAGTTCCGACCATTCCGGCAAGGTCTGCTCTGGAGATCTCGAAGCTAACTACCTCATCATCCTTTTTATAGGTTTCGTACAACTTCATCAGGCTGTCAGCAGTTCGCTTACGAACGGTATTGTATGCCATCTCCATCAACTCAAGTTCGCGCTCAGAGAGGTTTCTTGACAAGAGCTTAATGAACTGAGCAGAAACTTCCCTGTTTCCAAAAATGAGTTCCTGAAAATCAGTGCGAGGAATCAAAATCAATTCCGTTTCTTCCATCGCCTCAGCAAACTCAGTACGCGTATCATCCTGGATCACTGCGCGCTCTCCAAGGAAATCTCCTTCTTTTAAAAGATCATGTACCAGTTCCTTGCCATCTTCGTTAATCCTGTAGGTCTTTACTTTTCCCTTCTTGATTTTGTAGACATAAGAGCCAAAATCACCTTCGCGATAAATAATGTCTTTCTTTTTAAAGGTTCTCGTTTTTCGCTCCTTGTCAAGGTCTCCAATACTATGGTATTTCTTAGCTGAACTGACAAATTCATCAATCTCACTTGAACTAGAAAGTGCTTCATGACGCTGAATTCGGCGTTCAATTGCTCCTAGCAATTCTATTTCTTCAAAGGGCTTGGTGATGTAGTCATCTGCACCCATGTTCATGCCTTTTCTGAAATCGGATTTTTCAGCCTTTGCTGTCAAGAATATGAACGGAATTGATGCGGTAGATTGGTTTTTGGATAAGAGATATAGTACTTCATATCCGTCCATTTCTGGCATCATAATATCGCATAAAACCAGGTCTGGTGGTAACTCTAAAGCTTTCTTCACTCCTTCTTTCCCGTTAGGAGCAGTGATCACATTATAATTGGAAAGCTCAAGCAATTCTGCGATGTTTTCACGAACATCCTGTTGATCTTCGATTACCAAAACAGCTTTCTTGTTCATAGCTAATTTTTGTCAGCAAATTAACGATAAGGTAAGGGTTTTGCTTGAGATTTCTCATGATTCACCCTGAGATATATCATTAAGGATTTCTTGCAGATGCTCCAACTTGGCATCAAAACAATAGTATTATGGATTGGATTATAATAGGTATAGTAGGAGCTGCCGTAGCAATTTTCGCAATGGTTGATCTTGCATTAAGAAGTTATCCGCAAAATATAAGGTTAATCTGGTACCCTATCGTTATCCTGGTTCCAGTAATTGGTCCTCTTGCCTACTTTTTTATAAGGAAATCACTTCCCAGGCGTTAATGGAATTCGAACACAAAAAGTACTCCCTTCTCCTTCTTGGCTTTTGAATTCAATTTTGCCTCCAAGTAACTCAACATACTTTTTGACAATATTGAGCCCAAGGCCTGTCCCTTGAATATTGGTCACATTGTCTGCTCTAAAAAAGCGTTCGAACAAATTCTTTTGCTCTTCCTTTGGAATACCAATCCCATGATCGATAACCTTTAAACAAACTTCGTCTTTCTCCACTAGGGCGCTTACTTCAATTGCATCTCCTTCGGATGAATACTTGCTTGCATTTGAAATGAGATTGATCAAAACATTCTTCAAAATGTGATCATCGGAAAGAACTACGACAGCCTCACTTCTGATTTCAATTTTTTGGTCCTTCTTCAGTGTTCCTTCCATCTCCTCACAGACTTCTCTTACCAGCTGATCCAACTTCAGTTCTTTTTTATCTACTCTTGTTATGCCACTCTCCAATTTTTCCATTGATAGGAAATCATTCAGAATCCCGGTTAAGTTTTGGACACTCTTATTAATCCTTTCGATGTGTTTCTCTCTCGATGACTGCTGATCACCTTCAGCATATTTACCGATCAGGTTGGCGGAGGATAATATAGTTGTTAGCGGTGTACGAAACTCATGACTTGCCATTGATACAAACCTGGATTTTAGTTCCCCCAGCTCTCTTTCGCGTTCCAGGGAGTTTAGAATTTCCTGCTCAGCTTTTTTTAGGTCATCCAGGCTTTTTTTGAGCGCTGTCTCCGCGAGTTTCCGTTCCTGAATCTGACTCTTCAACCCTAAATTCATCTGCTCAAGTTCTCTTGTTCTGGACTTCACTTTCCCCTCAAGCTCATCGGCGTATTCTGACAGCTTCTTTTGCTGTTCCTCCACAACACGCTCGTTTTCCTTCCGAATAGTTATGTCCGTAACGAAGGCTACCACCATCGTCTCATCCTGGTGACTCAGGTAGTTCAAGCTAATTTCTACCGGGAACATTGAGCCATCCTTACGAACCCCTTTTAGATCAAGCCCCTGCCCCATAGATCGTGGGGCTGGCTTCTTCATGTATTTGTTTCGGTGGCCTTCATGTTTCGACCTGGACTCTTTCGGTACCAAGGCTTCGACCTTTTTTCCTAAAAGTTCTTGTTCCGTATAGCCAAACATTTCCAAAGCTCTTGGATTCGACATTTCAATCTCTCCTTGTTTGTTGAAGAGCATAATGCCTTCCCCCGAGTTGTGAAACAACTGCCCCAAAAGTTCTCGTCCTTTTCCAGACATAAGATATTCACCACTTAGTTTCATAGCTAAGGTCATTTCGGAGGGTTTGTTTTAAAATGATAAACCTAGCAAAGCATTATGACTCTTTAAATCTTTTCATGTGATAAAGTTCAAATTTGAGCATGACAGATGTCAGGTTTGTGTCCTGTTGCTTCTTCTAGTTTTGACTCGTTAGACTACTCGAAATTTGTTTACACATATACTCATACCTACAGATTTCTCGCCTGCTGCATGGAAGGCCGTGGAAGTTGGATTAAGTCTCAGCGACCAATACAAGTGTGAAATTTCCATTTTACACATCTACCCTGTTGCTTCAAGGTTTACAAAAGAGGGTGGTCATGACGATCTTATGCCTAAACTTGATGAAGTAAAAGAACATATGACGAAATTAAGTGAAGACCTTCGCAAGAGTGAAAAGACGAAAATTAATAACCTCGTGCTACCAGGAAATATTGAACAACAGTTGTTAGATTTTGTCACTAAGCATTCTTTTGACCTGGTAATCGTTGGTGTTAATAGCAGTGGCGAGGATAATTCACCAGGAAGTCACACCGCAAAATTGATAGAAGAAAGTGATACTCCCGTTCTTGTGATTCCTAACAAGTACACATGAGATGCCTGGCGTAGAAACACTAAATGATATCAGTTGCACGCATTGTGGCGACCCCTGTGATGATTCGATTAAGAGCCAGGATGAGTTTTTTTGTTGCTACGGTTGCAAAGCTGTTTATGAACTTCTCGAAACCAGTGGATTAGATAGATACTATTGCGAAACTTCACTTGAAAACCGATCCTGGTCCGAACTAAAAGGAGAACGTAAATATGGCTTCCTTGATAACGAGGACATCCAGAAACAATTGCTCAAGTTCAGAAGTGAAACACTTTCTGTTATCAAGTTTTTTTTACCTGGCATTCACTGTAGCTCATGCATTTTCCTTTTGGAGCATTTACCAAAGCTGGATAGTGCAATTGTAAGAGCTGAGGTAAACTTTATAAAAAGAGAAGTCACCATCTCTTTTGATCATACCAAAAGGTCTCTTAAAGAAGTAGCTATTCTACTTTCCCAACTTGGATACCCACCAGACATCTCACTGGAAAGCCTTGACAAAACCAAGGAACACGTAAAAAAATCAAATATTGGAATCAAAATAGCGGTAGCAGGCTTTTGTTTCGGTAATGCGATGCTGATGAGCATGCCGGAATACCTCGATCGAAATGGACTCCTAACAGATGATTTCAAACATCTTTTTGGATGGATCAACCTTGTACTTGCTCTCCCGGTGCTCCTCTACGCAGGCAATGACTATTTCATCAAAGCATGGAAGGGACTTAAGCATAAAAACTTAAACATCGATGTTCCAATTGCATTGGGAATTGCAGCTCTCTTTGGGAGAAGCGTTTTTGAAATTTTAACGCAAACAGGAGCAGGCTATGTGGACTCTTTGGCGGGATTGGTATTCTTTCTTCTGATTGGTAAATGGTACCAGGGAAAAACCTATCAGGCTCTATCCTTTGAAAGAGATTACACATCTTATTTTCCAGTCTCAATTACATGTTTAATTGATGATCAGGAGTTTCAACGCCCATTAAAAGATCTTCGAAAAGGAGATGTAGTTATTGTCCACAATGACGAGCTGATACCTGCGGATGGAAAAGTCATTTCTGGTCAAGGTAACATTGATTATAGCTTTGTAACAGGAGAGTCCAAGCCAGATCAAAAACAAATTGGACAAATGGTGTTTGCAGGCGGAAGGCAAAAAGGAAATGCACTAGTTATTCAGCTGGAAAAAAGCGTGAACAACAGCGAGCTTACTCAACTGTGGAATAATGATGTTTTCAGAAAAAAGGAAAAGAATCTATCAACCTGGATAGACAAAATCAGTCAATATTTTACGTTATCTATCATATTCATCGCCATAGGGACAGGAGTTTACTGGTGGTACAATGATCCATCACTGACATGGAATGCTATCACCGCAGTTCTAATTGTTGCGTGTCCATGTGCCCTAGCCCTAACACTCCCTTTTGCTTATGGTCATTCGATGCGTGTTTTTGGAAAGAATAGACTTTATTTGAAAAATGCTGAGGTTATTGAGTCCTTAGCAAAGGTTGACACCATAATTTTTGACAAAACAGGAACACTTACACTAAACGAGTCTAAGGCAATCTTTATTGGACCAACGCTACGTGAGGATCAACTGCAACTACTAAAATCAGCACTTTCCAATTCTTCACATCCTCTTAGTAGATTAGTCTACCATACCCTTCCTGATTGTGAAAAAATTCCAATTACGTCGTTTTATGAAGAAACCGGTAAAGGATTCATTGCGGAGATTTTAGGAAAACAGGTAAAAATCGGATCTGCTGAATACCTGGGTATAGAAACGGAAAGTATTCCAAATGAATCTCGGGTTTATATAAGCATTGATAACTATCTAGGCTATTTCGCAATAAATGCTACGTACAGAAAAAATGTATTTGAAATGCTAAGAGTGTTAAGCAAGACATTTAGACTCAAATTGCTTTCTGGAGATAATGCCTCAGAAAAAACCAGGCTAGAATCTTATTTTGATGAGGTCCACTTCAACCAAAAGCCTACTGACAAACTAGCCTTTTTAGAAAAAAATGACGGACATCAGTTAATGGTTGGTGATGGATTAAACGATGCTGGAGCACTCAAAAAAGCCGATGTTGGTATTGCTATTTCTGAAGACATCCACCAGTTTTCTCCTGCCTGTGACGCCATATTGGGTGCTGATGGAATTACCAGGATTCCAAGAATTCTGAAGTTCTCGAGGCAAGTGATTACAGTGGTCTTTGTTGCTTTTGGCATCTCCTTCCTTTATAACATAGTGGGACTATCATTTGCTATGACAGGACACTTGACCCCGCTGGTTTCAGCTATACTAATGCCAATAAGCTCTGTTACAGTTGTGGGGTTCGTTACCTTCTTTGTTAGCCGTTTGGGGAAAAGTATAAGTAGGGAATAAAAAAAGGCTGCCACATTTGTGACAGCCCAACTCAAAAAATCAGTCGATTACTACCTCTTTTTTAGGAGGAAGTTCCTTTGCTGATTTCACCAAAACAAGTTTCAGAATTCCATCATCATATTTCGCCGTTAACCCTTCTTCATCAATATTGTCTGGCAATGTGAAAGATTTCATGAATGACCTGGAGCTAAACTCCTTTCGGGTATAGTTCTTCTTTTTCTCCTCTTCCTCTTTCTCTGATTTTCCATTTATTGTCAGAATGCCATTTTCCAACGTCACATTGAAATCATCCTTTTTCATACCTGGAGCAGCTACTTCAATCTCGTATTGACCTTCATTGTCCACAACATTAATTGCTGGTGACCATTCATCTTTAAGACCTGATGGGAACCAATCATTTTCAAAAAAATCCGACAGATTGGTGAGCATCGGAAAGTCTCTTTTGATAAGTGACATGATTCTTACTATTTAAAGGTTAAACATTTAATTACAATTCAAAGGTCTGACATAACCATTCTGCCTGGAATGATATCGGACAGTTGAAAAAATGATCTTGATCAAAAGCTACCTTCTAAGCAAAGTAGCCAAACCACCCAAAGATGAACCCCAGGATAAACATCATAGGCATGATGTAATTCCTGAGTGCTTTCGGCCTGAACCATGTTTCGAAAGCTCTTATAAATGGAGGAAATGCCAATAGTAGAATTCCTTTGATAAGAGCAACCCACGAAACAATCGTAACCAATAGACGCCAGTCATTTACCCATACATTGTGAAACTGAACCAAAACGACACCAACGGATGCTGCTACCCAACCACCCAGAAAAAGATAGGTGGGGTTATCTAGTAATTTCTGAAATGCATCTCTGTAGTACGAAGGATGGATCAACAACCCAACTCCTACTGAAAGGTATATAACCGTTAATACTCTTGCTATTAATATTGAAGTTTCCATATGCTTTGTTGTTTTGAATAAAGCTATATGTAGTTAAATGCTTAAGAAATGAGGAGTATCATCAATTGGTATGATTTCTGGAAGATGTGGCATGACGTTAGGTCATGCTTCTGAGTAGTTGGTTCTTCCTTCTTCATAAGTCATCCTGAACTTGTTTCAAAGTCTAAAACTGACAAAAGTCATATCCTTCCCTAACGGCGCTCATCATACAAACTTGGACACTCAGCTAATCTTGTCTCCACGAGATCATGAGTGTCATATTCATCCTTATAGCGTGCAGCCTGATACTAGCGGGCGGATTTCTGATAGCCTTCTTATGGGCCTCCAATTCAGGTCAGTTTGAGGATGATTATACACCATCAATCAGAATGCTTTTTGAAGACGGCACTCCAGCCGAAATCGTGAAAAACGAATCACTTTCAGAGGAAAATAGAAACACAATTACAAAACCTAACGATCCATGTCAGATAACAACGAAAGAGAATTAAGTACCGGTCAGGATACTTTTTACTACGACAACACAATCGTTCGAAATTTCCTAATAGCAACTACCATTTTTGGTATCGTAGGAATGTCCGTTGGTCTATTGGTGGCCTTTCAGTTTGTATGGCCAGAAGCCAACTTCGGACTACAGTATACCACATTTGGACGTGTAAGACCCCTGCATACCAATGCAGTGATTTTTGCATTTGTGGGTAACGGAATTTTTGCCGGTGTATACTATTCACTTCAGCGCTTGTGTAAAGCACGGATGTTTAGTGATATGCTGAGCAAAATCCATTTTTGGGGCTGGCAACTTATCATACTGGCAGCAGCAATTTCACTACCCTTAGGACTAACAACGGGAAAAGAATATGCAGAACTCGAATGGCCAATTGATATTGCTATCGCACTTATCTGGGTAGTGTTTGGGATCAATATGTTCATGACGATCATCAAACGAAGAGAGCGTCATTTGTATGTAGCCATTTGGTTTTACATCGCAACATTCGTTACCGTAGCAATGCTTCACATCGTCAACTCATTTGAACTTCCGATCGATTTCATGAAAAGTTATTCATGGTACGCTGGAGTACAGGATGCGTTGGTCCAGTGGTGGTATGGTCATAATGCAGTAGCATTCTTCCTCACCACGCCCTACCTGGGACTGATGTACTACTTCATACCTAAAGTTTCGGGTCGACCAATCTATTCATACAGATTGTCAATCGTTCACTTTTGGGCATTGATTTTCATTTACATCTGGGCTGGTCCACACCACTTACTCTACAATGCATTACCGGATTGGGCACAGTCACTTGGTGTGGTATTTTCTGTGATGCTGATCGCTCCTTCCTGGGGTGGAATGCTGAACGGACTCCTGACCTTAAGAGGAGCCTGGGATAAAGTGAGAGAAAGTGCAATCCTCAAATTCCTCGTAGTAGCTGTGACCTGCTATGGTATGGCCACATTTGAAGGACCGATGATGTCCTTGAAAAGTGTGAATGCAATTGCGCACTTCACGGATTGGATCGTAGCTCATGTTCATGT
>JANQST010000047.1 GCA_028279155.1 Cyclobacteriaceae bacterium | reverse complement strand
TAGTATGCAGATTTGTCCCTTTTTCTCTTCTAAAACTTGGCTGGAACACTAAAGTAGTGCATAGTAAACAACTTGCATACCATACCAGATCCTATCACTCTGAATTCATTGCAATTTTTGATAATCAAGCCGGTATCTTCGGCTAATCCAATACCAACCAGCTCCGGAAAAACAGCGACCGCTTCAGCCAATCTCCCAAACCTTCCTCTTCGAATAAAATGAGTATCAACAATCAATTCTGGTATCAAGCTAAGTCCTTTGCTTAGGTTAACTGCACCTTTTAACAAAGCTTCCGTGCTACTACCACCTGCAATCATTTCATTGACCATCGCCATCGCACCAGCACTGGTTCCGGCTATGATGAAATCTTCATTGACAAATTTTTCAGTAAGCAGATCATGCAGCTTGGTACCACCAATGATCGAACTGATTCTGGATTGATCACCACCGGAAAACATCACACAATTTGCATCTGCAAAATCTTTCAACAGCTCAGGGTCATCACACTGTTCAGGCTCTCTAATATCCAAAACGTGCACATTGGTACAACCTAATTTTTCGAAAGCACTTAGGTAATTCTTTCCTACTTTTTTTGGAATACTGGAAGCAGTAGGAATAACAAATATCTTTGACTCAGCTCCTCCACTTTCACGTACTACGTGTGCTAAAATGCCTTCTTCAATAAAATCCAGCCCTGTGTATTCGTTGGTTCCTTTGTCCTCGTTCCCTCCAATCGGTATCAATGTTCCTTTCACCTGCTTCATTCGTCGTTTTTGTTCTCCTTGATTTTGGCTTTGCAAAAATGGTTATAAAATCTTGTTAACGGTATATATTTATACCAAATCAACTTAACTCGCTTAATTATTTTATATGAATATTAGAGAGATCCGAGCACTTAGAGGCCCAAACTACTGGTCAGTCAGAAGACACAAACTCATCGTTATGGTTCTGGATATAGAAGATCTGGAACAAAAACCCACCAACAAGATCAAAGGCTTTCTCGGAAGACTCAAGAAAATGTTCCCATCAATGTATACGCACAGATGCTCGGTCGGTGAACCCGGTGGTTTCTTCCAGCGAGTGAAAGAAGGCACCTGGATGGGCCACGTGATTGAACACATCGCACTGGAACTACAGACACTGGCCGGAATGGATGTTGGTTTTGGCAGAACCAGGGGTTATGGTGAGGAAGGCGTATACAACGTGGTATTTGCCTACATGGAAGAAGAAGTTGGTCGATACACAGCAAAAGCGTCTGTTAGGATTGCAGAAGCTTTGATCGAAGGTAAGGATTATGACCTGGAAGATGACATCCAGGAAATGCGTGAGATCCGAGAGCGAGTACGACTGGGTCCAAGTACAGGATCCATTATCGAAGAAGCGGAGAGTCGTGGAATTCCCTGGATACGTCTAAACAAATATTCTCTTTGTCAGCTTGGTTACGGTGTGAACCAAAAGAAGGTTCAGGCAACTGTAGCTAGTACTACTAGTAATATTGGGGTTGAAATTGCGTGTGACAAGGAAGACACAAAATATTTGTTAGAACAGGCAGAAGTACCGGTTCCGCGAGGTGAGATCATCCGAACTGAAAGAGGGCTAAAAGAAGCTGTGAATTATGTTGGTTACCCACTCGTGGTTAAACCTATCAGCGGAAATCACGGAAGAGGAATTACTACCAACCTACAAAATTGGGAAGATACGCTTGTTGCTTTTCGTGCAGCCAAAGAAGTATCTAACTCGGTCATTGTAGAAAAATACATTACCGGCGAGGATTATCGGCTATTGGTGATTGATGGGAAATTAGTTGCTGGTGCCAAGCGAACTCCTGCACATGTTGTTGGAAATGGCAAATCCACCATTCAAGAGTTGATCGATAAAGTAAACCAAGATCCCAGACGAGGGTATGGTCATGAAAAAGTGCTTACAAGGATTGAAGTCAATGATTTGACCAAGAGCATTTTGAAAGAGCATAGAAAGAATTTGAGATCCGTACTAAAAAAAGGTGAAGTTTTCAACCTGAAAGACACCGCCAACCTTAGCACAGGTGGGACTGCTGAAGACATCACAGATATTATCCATCCATACAATATTTTCATGGCTGAGCGGATCGCTAAAATCATAGATCTGGACATATGTGGTATTGATATTATGACCACAGACATTGGTAAACCACTTCCTGAAACGGGAGGTGCCGTCCTTGAAGTCAATGCCGGACCAGGATTCAGAATGCACCTTGCCCCTACTGAAGGCTTACCAAGAAATGTGGCCGGACATGTCATTGATATGCTGTATCCCCCAGGTGCGGATTGCCGGATTCCAATTGTTGCAGTCGCAGGGACAAACGGCAAAACAACTACTACACGTTTGATTGCGCATATGGCTCGAATGAAGGGCTACAAGGTTGGTTATACAACCACAGACGGTGTGTACATCCAAAACAGATTATTAATGACCGGAGATTGTACCGGACCAGCCAGCGCGGAGTTTGTTTTGAAAGACCCGACTGTAGACTTTGCAGTCTTGGAATCAGCCCGGGGTGGATTACTAAGAGCAGGCTTAGGTTTTAAGAATTGTGATATTGGGATTGTCACTAATGTATCAGCTGACCACCTGGGATTAAAGGGCATTCACACCATTGAGCAATTGGCACGAGTAAAAGGAGTTGTCCCGGAGACAGTTTTCCCTGATGGCTATGCTATTCTGAATGCGGATGATGACCTTGTCTATGCCATGAGAAGAAATGTAAAATGCAACGTTGCACTTTTCTCTTTAGATGAAAACAACAAGCGGATGGTACGACATGCCAAGGCCGGAGGTCTATCTGCTGTTTACGAGAATGGATACATCACCATTTGCAAAGGAGAATGGAAAATGCGAATTACCAAAGCAATCAATGTACCACTGACTTTTGATGGAAAAGCTACGTTTATGATTCAGAATGTACTTCCTGCCGTACTTTCGGGATACATTAGAGGTTTTTCAATTGAAGATATCAAAGCTTCGATCGAGTCGTTTATTCCCTCTCCTGCACAGACACCAGGTCGATTGAACATGTTCAGATTCCAGAATTTCAATGTGCTACTTGACTATGCGCACAACCCTGCTGGTTTGAGAGCATTACAGAACATGGTTGTAAAACTGGATGGAAGTCCCAAAGTAGGAATGATCGCTGGAATTGGGGATCGCCGGCCAGAGGACAATCATGAGATCGGGCAGGTAGCCGCAGAAACATTTGACGAAATCATAATCAGGCAGGACAAGCATTTAAGAGGTAAAACGGAGAAAGAGCTCATCGAAATGATCCATAATGGCATCAAAAGCGTGGACCCTGAAAAGCCAGTAACAATCATCCCATCAGAAGAAGAAGCAATTACTCATGCAATTACAAAAGCAAAAAATGGATCGCTGTTGGTCTTCTGTAGTGATGTGGTTCCGGACGCTTTGAATTTGGTTATGAGCTTTAAAGAGAAAGAAGCGAAGAAACTGTATGATCTTTCGTAACGTTATTAGTTGAGTCTTAATCAATTAAAACTCAATTATGGCAGCATCAATTCTAATCGTATTATACATAGTAGTTATGTACAGCTATTGGAAGTATGGGACTTTGAAGAATCATAATCATACCCAACTCTAATACACCAAAAAGAAAAGACTCACCAAATGGTGAGCCTTCAATTACCCAGAACAACAAAATCTATTTTCTTTTATCGCTAGAGGTGTCTACCACTGCATTAGTTGGGCGTTCCAATCTTGATTCATTAAATGGAGTACTGAAACTGTAGTTAATTACTGCATGATGACCGTAAACCTGGGTTTGATCCAAATTAGAGGTCTGCATCAGGTTAGGATATACCAATCCATCTATAGTCACAAATGACTTATTCACTCTAAACATAGGTCCGAACAATTCCTTGTCGGGAGGAAATCTGAAGAGATCAAGCATGTGACCATATCCAATACTATACTCATATCCTACCAGTAAATAAGTCTCTGAATCGATATATAGCTTATAAGTATCCTTTGCAGTTTTTCCAACTGCCGGTTTTTCTTTAAATGTCATATCAATAACATACACTTCATTTTCAAAAGCATCGTGCTTGATTTTATTTGCATCACTCAGATTCACATTTTTATCCTGAGTGATCCAGGGAAGATTTAGAAAATAGTAAAAGAAAAGCGCTTCAAATTTGGGTGGGTTTCCAATTTTCCAATTGGCACCCCATGCTGTTTCCCCATCATAAGCCATCGTCGACTGATGCATCGGCCAATCCATATAAACCCTGCGCGTTTTTGTTTCAATGGTAGCCTTACTTACCCAAAAGGGAGTTCCTGGTAAGGACTCACTGAACATAATATTATCATAGCTAAATGTCTTTTTCTTCTTCCAGTTGGCATAGCCACCATGTGCATCCATCATTTTATTTATGATTTCCTTAGATGTGATAGATTCTGTTTTTGGATCACTTGCCTGCACGATAAAGAATGTGAGACAAAGTGTGAATGATAGGATTCTTTTCATTGTTGTTTCTGTTTTGATCTGAACATAGCCTACGATTCACATGTGTTACTTCATCAATTTGTTGATGCACCTAACAATATTCGATTCGAATTACAATTTGCTTGGACTACCTCTGTTGTGAATGACAAAATCAGATGGAGTCTGCAATCTGTTTATGTGATGTGAAGGTGTTCAAGCCTTATCTTTGAAGCCATGCCTCTCCTGGTAGCGAAACCACTTTCTTTTCAACCTAAGTACATTATAATAGCTGTGTTTGGCATTGGTCTCATGGTGTTCTTTCAATCCAGCACATTAGACACCAACAGCTCGTTGAACATTAATATCTACCATGTGGTCTTGATGTTCTTATATTATTCCACTTGGATTTTCCTGATCAAATATGTGAACGGGGCAGTATATGCACTACCTGGTCTGAAAGAAATATCTGCTTATCAAATTTTCAAGTTCGTTGCTTCAGGATTGCTCATCGTGCTTTTACATTTCCTCATTTCCAATGCACTTTATTATCCCCTTCGGAACCTGATATCCGGAAATTGGCATTCTCCCTGGGCTGAACTTGGATATATTTTTCCTAAAGCCTCATTAAGTAGAATGATCGATTTCCTGGTGATTGCCAGCGTTTTGAAAGTAATCAACATCAACAAAATGTTGAATGAGAAGAACATTCGACTAATAAACCTGGAATCTCAGCTTAATCAAACGCAGCTAACTGCACTCAAAGCACAATTAAACCCACATTTCTTATTCAATTCCTTGCATGCAGTAAGCACACTCATTGGCTATGATGATGATAAGGCAAGAAACATGACAATTAAGATCAGCGGATTGCTAAGGAAGATGTTAGAAGATCCTGACAAACACACTCATACGCTTCGAGAAGAAATGGATTACATCAGTGATTACCTCGAAATAGAACAAGAACGATTTTTTGATCGCCTTGAAATAGATTTAAAATTGGAAGAATCCTCACTGGCAGCCGAAGTTCCCAACTTGCTACTTCAACCCATTGTCGAAAATGCATTCAAACATGGAATTTCTCAATTGGAAGGAAAAGGCTTCATTAAGCTTCATTCTAAACTATCGCAAGACTTGCAAGTGCTTAACATATGTATTGAAAATTCCAGTCCGGGAAACAGCTCGGAAACATCATTAGGTGTTGGATTGGAAAATGTCAAGAAAAGGCTTTATCAGCTATATGGTACCACTGCAGAATTGATAGCAAAGCCAACAAAAGGCACTTTTACAGTAGAACTTAATATACCACAAACACCATGATGACTTATACTGCCTTAGTTGTGGACGATGAGCCTCACGCCCGAAGGTTTCTTTCCACCCTTCTTGCAAAGGATAAATCCATCCATCTTTTGGCTGAATGTGCCAATGGTCGTGAAGCCTTAAATTTTTGCAAAACACAAACGCCAGACTTCATTTTCCTTGATATTCAAATGCCAGGGATGACGGGGATGGACGTAGCATACCAGTTAAGAAAAACTGAATCATTGATCATTTTCAGCACAGCTTATGATCAATATGCAATCCAGGCATTTGAAGTTGAGGCTCTTGATTATCTGATCAAACCATTCACCAACAAGCGATTCGAAGAGGTACTT
Source organism: Cyclobacteriaceae bacterium (assembly GCA_028279155.1). Classification (GTDB taxonomy): domain Bacteria; phylum Bacteroidota; class Bacteroidia; order Cytophagales; family Cyclobacteriaceae; genus Ekhidna. The sequence continues at coordinate 3,532 of JANQST010000047.1, read as the reverse complement.
AAGCGAGCGAAAAAAATGATTGAGTTAAATCAACGCAAAGCTTTTAGTCAGCGTGTAGAACGTTTGTTTAAATCATATAACCAAAGCTCCTCTCCTAGTCTTACTGAGATTGTTATTTTGAACAAAGGTCTTGAAGATCGAATTCCTGTGACTAACATCCACTACATTGAATCAAGTTCTGTTTACGTAATTATACACACCAAAAGAAAGCAATACATCTATCGCGCAGCCTTGGAGATGTTAGCCTCTCAACTACCTCAGGAATTCATCCGAATACATCGATCTTATATCATTAATTCAACCTTTGTACTCAAATCAAGGTATTTGAACAACAATACCTTTTCTTTCGAAATGGCTAATGAAAAAGTGTTGAAGAGTAGTCGAACGTACAAAAAGGCAATCGCAGCATTTTTATCAAGGAAAGAATAGAGAAATGAAGTGTGGCAGTACCTACATTTACGATCCTATTAATCCCAATCATGATCAAAACTTCACTCTCTGCATTACTCATTTGTGTATTCCTTGTATTTGCGTGTACATCTCCTTCGACACCCGGCAAAGCAGAACTAAAAAGACATACTGTAACGGCTGACGATCACCCGATCGCATTGTGGGAAAAGAGTGCAAGTGATGCTACCGAAGCAATTTTGCTAGTGCACGGTCGTACCTGGAGCGCATTACCGGATTTTGACCTCCAGGTAGAAGGTGAAAATTTATCCCTCATGGATGGTCTTGTTGAGAATGGATATGTCGTATATGCCGTAGACCTACGGGGCTATGGTGGTACTCCAAGAGACGAAACAGAATGGCTGACCCCAAATAGGGCAGCTCTTGATCTAGCCATTGTATTAAAATGGATTGACAATCAAAAAAACTTGACTTTGAAACCACACTTGTTTGGCTGGTCTATGGGTTCTACGCATTCCCAATTATTGGCTCAACGAAACCCTGAACTGATCTCTTCGCTGACACTTTTTGGATATTGGTTTGATAATGATCAAACCATTCCTCCTGATACTGAAGACCATGCGCTCAAAAAAATTGTTAACACAAAGGAAGCTGCTGCAAGTGATTTCATAATTCCAGGTTCAATTAGTCAAAAGGCAATTGATATGTATGTCCAAATGGCGTTAGAGGCCGACCCAATCAAGGTTGACTGGAAAAACCTGGATCAATACAATGAACTTGACCCATCAAAAGTGAACGTCCCAACGCTGATCCTTCAAGGCGAACATGATCCGATCGGACCAACGGACAAACAAGCCAAACTCTATACCAGGTTAGGAACCGCCCATAAGCAATGGGTGACAGTTCCAGGTGGTGATCACGCTGCTTTTATGGAAACCCCGAGAGCCTACTTCATTAATGAATTGGTGACTTTTTTAGAGGGAGTTTCAAAGTAACCTCCATAGGCTAGTATTACTCTTTTTCCACTCGCATAAAAATGCAGTGAAATTCTGAATTCGTTAACTAACTTATGAATTCAAAGATCCCAACTCAATACAAAAAACTCAGACAACATGAATTTCAAAGTGAACATCACCTACAAGGTCACAATCATTTATTTATTGACCCTGGTTCTTCAATTTCCCGCTTTTTCTCAAGGATTTGAAGGATACTATAGATATCCTGACGTCAATGGAAATACTGTCATTTTTTCTGCAGAAGGAGACCTATGGACAGTTCCTCTTTCAGGTGGATTGGCTCAAAGACTAACCACTCATCCGGAGGAAGAAAGATTTCCATCAATTTCACCAGATGGTCGAACCATTGCATTCTCTGCTAGCTATGAAGGGCCAACAGAGATTTACACCATGCCGATAAATGGTGGCTTACCAACTCGATGGACCTATGAGAGCAATACATCAGTTGCTGAGACATGGACACCTGATGGAAAGATTGTTTACAGCACTACAGCGTACTCAAAAGTTCCGGATGAGCAGTTGGTCGTTATCGACATGGATAGCAAACAAAAAAGCCGTGTTCCATTATTCCAGGCAAGTGAAGCATCTTACAATGGTTCGGGCAACACCGTTTATTTCGTTCGACCGGCCTATCACCACAACGTAACCAAGCGATACAAAGGTGGAACAGCAAGACAAATCTGGCAGTTTACCAATGGAAGTGAAGAAGCAGTTCAATTAACAAAAGGATATACCGGAGGCAGCCATCATCCTATGTGGTCGAATGGCAGGGTTTACTTCATTACCGACAGGGATGGAATCATGAATATTTGGTCAATGGATGAAAGTGGAAATGACCTTCAACAACACACCAAGCATACAGATTTTGATGTTCGCTATGCAAATGTTTCAGGAACAAACATTGTTTATCAATTAGGTGCAGACCTCTGGCATTATGATATCTCTTCCAACACCAACAAAAAGATTGATATAAAACTGGCTTCTGACCTGGATCAGTTAAGGGAAAAATGGGAAGAAAATCCTTCACAATACATTACTTCCGTCCGTCCTGACCCGGATGGAGAACGGATTGTAATAACTGCAAGAGGACGTATGTTCATTGCCCCAGCGACCGCAGGCAGGTTTGTCTCCTTTGATAAGCAAAAGAACGTGCGGTATAGAGATGCCATTTTTTCGCATGATGGCAAAAACATTTACACACTCTCCGATGAGAGTGGTGAATTTGAATTCGTAAGTATGCAGGCTAGCGGGTTAGGATCACAGCGGAAAATAACCAATAATGGTACTGTTTTAAGATATGGAGGGCTTGCATCTCCAGATGGAAAATGGATTGCCTATGATGATTTGGAGAGCAACATGTTCATTTTGAATGTGGCTACAGGTGCAAGTACTAAAATCTCAACTAACCAGGAAGGAATTGGGGATTTCTCCTGGTCTCCTGATAGCAAATGGTTAGCCTTCGTTCAGGTTGCTGACAATACCATGTCACAGATATTGGTGCATAATGTTGCTACCAATACTTCATTCGAATTGACTACCAACAGAGCCAACAGCTTTAATCCTCGATGGGATCCGGATGGAAAATTCATCTACTTTCTATCGGATAGAAGTTTTACCTCATTGGTAGGCGGGCCATGGGGTTCAAGACAACCTGAACCATACCTGGATGCGCAGGAAAAACTTTATCATGTGGCATTGCAGAAAGGCACCAGGTCACCTTTCAGAGAAAAGGATGAATTGTATTCAGGTGAAAAAGAAAATACCAAAGAGTCAGATGCGAAAAAGGGCAAAAAAGGTAAGTCCTCTAGTGATGAAGAACAGGATGGCGTACAAGTAAACATTGACCAAAATGGAATCAAAGAAAGAATTGCCGAAGTACCAATTAGAGCCGGTAATTATTGGGGTTTAGCTGTTAACAAAAAGGCCATCTACTTTGTATCAAATGAGACGGGGTTAGGCGCAAAGAGCCATCTAAATGTTCTGAAAATTGATAATGAGGATGTGAAAGCTAAAACGATGGTGAAGGACATCAGCAGTTTTGAGCTTGCTATGAATGGCGAAAAGATCCTCGTTAGGCAACGCAGAAACTACTACATGATTGATGCCGG
>JANQST010000028.1 GCA_028279155.1 Cyclobacteriaceae bacterium | reverse complement strand
GGTCATGATTGGTGCATGTCGTTTAGCAGAGTCATGCGCATCAGGTACAATTTCCTGTGCAGCGTCATCTTTAGCCACCCATTGATGTGCGCCTGCAGGGCTTTTTGTCAACTCCCACTCATAGCCAAACAAGGTATCAAAATAACTATTGTCCCACTGTGTTGGGGTTGGGGTCCATGCGCCTTCAATACCACTGGTAATCGTATCACCACCCTTTCCACTACCGTATGTGTTTATCCAACCAAATCCTTGAGCTTCTATACTTGCAGCCTCGGGTTCTCGACCCACATATTGTCCAGGATCAGCTGCACCATGAGCTTTTCCAAATGTATGTCCACCAGCTACAAGTGCAACAGTTTCTTCGTCATTCATTGCCATTCGACCGAACGTCTCTCGAATGTCTCTACCAGAGGCAACAGGATCTGGGTTTCCATTTGGCCCTTCAGGATTCACATAGATCAAACCCATCTGGACCGCACCCAGTGGATCTTCCAATTCCCTGTCTCCACTGTAACGCTCATCGCCAAGCCATGTGGCTTCCCCACCCCAATACACATCTTCCTCAGGTTCCCACACATCTTCACGTCCACCTCCAAAACCAAACGTTTTGAAGCCCATCGTTTCCAATGCTCGGTTTCCGGCTAAAATCATTAAATCAGCCCACGAGATTTTCTTTCCATACTTCTGTTTTATAGGCCAAAGTAGTCTTCTCGCCTTGTCAAGGTTGCCGTTATCTGGCCAGCTATTAAGGGGTGCGAAGCGCTGAGTACCTGTTCGGCCACCACCTCGGCCATCATGTATTCTATAGGTACCGGCACTATGCCAGGTCATCCGTATAAAAAAGGGTCCATAGTGCCCATAGTCTGCTGGCCACCAATCCTGGGAATTTGTCATCAACTCATCCAGGTCCTTGTTGAGTGAATCCATATCCAGGCTATTAAATTCTTTTGCATAATCAAAAGAATCATCCATTGGGTTAGACAGTGTAGAATGCTGTCGAAGGATGTTTAACTTCAGCTGATTAGGCCACCAGTCGCGATTGGAGGTACCGCCTCCAGCACTTTCATTTATTGCTCCGCTGTGAAATGGACACTTGCCTTGACCATTACCATTGTTTGTATTGTTTTCCATGTTAGGGATTGTTTGAAGGGTATTTTATTATTTCAGGTATAAAATTGGAATAATCTTTATTTATATTTTTTATCATCCAATAAGCCAAACTTATTTCTAATTATTCATCGTAGTGATCTTCAATTTATGGAAGAATTTGTCCTTGTAAAATGACATTGATCATTATAGAATGACTTAAAAAATTAAATTTGTGTAACCAATCGATTACATATATATTTGTAACCAATCAGTTACATAAAGATGAGAAGAGACGTTTTCCAGGCAATTGCAGACCCAGTCCGAAGAGATATTATCGACCTTCTGGCAGAGGAACCCCTGACAGTTAATGCGGTTGCTGAAAAATTTGATATCAGCAGGCCTGCGATTTCAAAGCATCTTAAAATACTAAATGAGTGTGGCATAGTTGAAACCGTAAATAAGGGCCGAGAACGTCATTGCGTTATTGTCCCTAAAGAGCTAAGTAGAGTTTCAGCTTGGGTTGAACAACACCGAATGCTTTGGGAACAAAAACTCGATTCTTTTGAGAACTACTTAAACGAACTTAAACTAAAAAAGAAAGAAAAATGAATGGAGCAAATGATATTGAAAAGCGTACGCTTACTATTGAACGACTTTTGGACGCGCCAATTCAGCTCGTTTGGGAAGCATGGACACAACCCGAACACATCGCGAATTGGTGGAGCCCCCCGGGAATGGAAGCCGAAATAATTGAGCACGATCTAAGCGTTGGTGGTAAATGGAAATATTCCATGAAAATGCCGGATGGTAAGGAATTTATTGCTGATGGTGAATACATAGAAATATCCGAACCTGAGAAAATTATTACTTCCGCCAACTTCAAGCCAATGACCGAAGGAGTTGAACTTCACATACTCCTGGCAGAAAGTGGAGATCAAACCATTTTCACTTTCAATGTGGTCCACCCTACAGAAGAGTATTGCAAGCAGCAAGAAGAGATGGGCTTCATGAATGGATGGGGTTCTGTTTTCAACCAACTTGAAGAGTTACTTCAAAAGGTGCAAAGCTAGCTCTGATGAAATTCTGAAAACAATAAGTTCAAGTCCAATGTGATTTGAACTTTTCTTTTTTGTTAATCTTTATAAATCCAATGGTGTTGAGATCCAAGTTCTTTTCAATCCTCTACATTTACGTGGGCTAATACAACACTACCATGGAATTTCTAAGAAAAAACCACTTATTCAAATCCATTTCTTTTGTACTGATCACTTCATGTTTCATAGCGTGCATCAATGATAATTCTTCTAATGGTTCCGCTGGTTCGGGTGATCATCAGCTAACTATCTTTTTTACCAACGACATGCATGGAAAATTGGACAATTTTGCAAAAATCAAGCATATTGTAGATGCAGAGCGAGCAATAACAAATGTATTGTTGCTAAGTGCTGGTGACATTTTTTCAGGAAACCCCATCGTAGATCAGCATTCCGAAAAAGGATTTCCAATCATTGATATTATGAATAAGACCGGATATGATATTTCTGTCATTGGTAATCATGAATTTGATTATGGTGTTTCTATTCTAAATGACCGTATGAATCAGGCGACTTTTCAATGGGTTTGTGCCAATGTTGATGCTTCCACAAGTACATTGATGCAGCCGGATCCTTATACAACCATTACGGTTGGGGATATCAAAGTGACCGTACTGGGCCTTGTAGAAACGAATGGAAAGCCTGATGATGTGATTCCTTCTACCCATCCGTGGCGGGTGAAGGACCTCACCTTTCAACGACATGACGATATAGTAGGTACATATGAAAATCTCAAATCTGAACAAAACGCAGACCTTTATCTGGCCTTAACACATCTTGGCTCATTTTGGGATTTTTCATTGGCACGGCAACACCCCTATTTTGATGCCATTATTGGAGGCCATACCAATGATCTGAATGATGGAGAAATCGAAGGAATCCCAGTCGTTATGGCGGGTAGAGACTTGTCTCACCTTGGTAAAATGGTGCTAACAATCCGGAATCGCGAGATCACCGATTACGAAATCACACTTATTGAGCTGGAAGATTATCCCGATTTCGACCAGGAATTGGCAACCTCAATTGCTGAATACAATAATGCCCCGGAATTTGCTGAAGTTGTTGGGTTTGCCAATTCACATCATGGTCGAAATGAATTAGGTTGTTTTTACACTACTGCACTCAAAGAGTACATGCAAGTGGATTTTTCGGTACAGAATGGCGGAGGAATCCGATCTGATATTGACCAGGGAGATGTTACAAGACATGAAATATTCAATATGGACCCTTTCAATAATGGAAGTGTTGTGTTCACAATGACAGCCAGGGAAGTAAAAGATTTCTTTATTGACTCCGGAGCCGGATTACATGTCTCTGGGATAACCCTTGTCCGACAAGGTAATGACATTCAAATTTTTAACGAAGAAGGTGTTGAAATCAGTGATGAAACTGAACTTACGCTGGGAACTAACGACTTCATTCCATCAGTCTATGATGCATTCTTCTCCTTTGAAGATGCGGAACTAAGAGAATTGACGACAGCTGAAACCCTCATCGACTATATGAAAACCATCAATAGCACAATGGATCATGCTAACTGCAACAGGTTCTTTAGGTATTGATCCTCAATGTTAAAAGTCCTCACATTGCATTCTTTTTTGGAACACCAAACCCTTCATTTCTTTCAGGCTCATTTTATCTTCCATTAGAGAAACTCCACCATTCCTTTGCACAATTTCGTCCGAGCCACCAGAATGATGGGCCATTAAAAGCAAGTTGGGTTGAAACAGTTCTTCAACCCTCGAGATGTACTCTGTGTTGTTAAGTGGCCATTTGTTGGCGATTAACAAATCTGTATCTGAGTGGTGTTCTCTAAACTCGTTGACAAGACCTTCATTCTGAATTCCACCATTTAGATAAACCAGTTCAATCTCCTCCCCTTTAAGGCCAAAGCCAATATTCTGAACACCTGCATGTTTAAATTGAAGTATGTGTCCTGAAAAATCACCGAGGTTGAATTCTTCCAATTCATCTTTTTCCGGAAATGATACCATCACCCTTTCCTCAAGGTCTTTATCCAGTCCGTTTCGTTTAAGAGCATCCATGCTTTCAGGGGTCAATATAACCTGAGCTTTCTGGTTAGCTTTCAAATGTCGAATAAAACCATCTGCATTGAAATGATCACCGTGGACGTGGCTAATGAAAATCAACCTTACATCATCGTAGGGCGGCTTTGCATTTGCCAACTCATCGTTCGAACTTAGAATCGCATCGATCAATATATCACCAGCAGGTAGATCAATAAAAAATCCTGCATTCTGAATCCAACA
>JANQST010000017.1 GCA_028279155.1 Cyclobacteriaceae bacterium | reverse complement strand
GTTTTCTCCAATGGTGAATGGACCATTGAGCAAATCTCTGGTTTCGATAACGTCTCTGATGTCGCTCAATTTAGAGGCGCCGTATACTTCTCCTCTATCGGAGATGGACTTTACAATCAAGCCACTAACGAAATTATTTCCGACATCCCTCAAAGTAATGCTTCACTTGACACCGTTATTTCCACAATAAGTGCGAGAGAAGAACTATGGGTTTCGTCATACGGCAATACAAATCCTATTCATCAATTCAATGGGGAACAGTGGACGTCATTTTCATCGGCATTGCTACTGAGCAATGAATACCTTGATCTTGCTTCGTCCTTGACAGGAATCATGTGGGGAAGAACAAACAATGGAAGAATTGTAGTTTTTGATTCAGAAGAAAATCGTGTGCTACAATTGGGTGGACTACCTGGCTCACCAGAAGATTTTGAAATATCCATTGAAGATGATGCATGGGTAGCGACCTCAAGAGGCCCTGCGACATACGCTGATGCTTCTTTCATTTTTCAAAGCAATGAAGCCATTCTACCTTCATTCGAAAGCAGTGTTCTTTTTGAAGATGAACCAATCAATGTTATAGAAACGGATGGTGGAAACAGGGTTTGGTTCGGTTCTAACCGAGGGCTTTGGATATTTAGTGAAAATACGACGGAACAGGTCGCATTATTCAATACGGATAATAGTCCAATACCTTCCAATAAGGTAATTGACCTGGCTTATAATGCCCAAAACGGAGAGATGTTCATCATTACCGACAAAGGGATGGTTTCATTTCGGAGTGCCTCATCTGTGGGCAATCTGATTCATCAAAATGTGAATGTTTTTCCAAACCCTGTCCCCCCAGAATATGAGGGATTGGTAGGTATTCAGGGATTAGCTAAAAACACTTCTATAAAGATCACTGACATAAATGGAAATCTTGTTAAGGAAATAAATGCCAATGGAAGTTCTGCTTCCTGGGATCTAAAAAATGTTGGAAACAGTGAGGTTGTTACGGGAGTGTACCTATTGTTTAGTTCCACTTCTGATGGGGAAGAAACCTACGTGGGTAAAATTGCGGTAATCAGGTAATGGTTGTTAAGACTAACGGAATTGTTCTTAATTATATCAAATATGGTGATAGCAGTATCATCGTTCGGATTTTTACGGAGGAATTGGGATATGGATCCTTTATTGTGAATTCTATCAGAAGTCAAAAATCTAAAAAGAGCATTGGCTACTTTCAACCGTTCTCTATTCTGGAACTAATTCTTTATGTGAAGGAGTCAAGAGATTTGCAACGTGTATCAGATTTCAAAAACCACATTCCTCTTGTAGAGATTCATCAGAACTTCACGAAGAGCTCAATTACTCTTTTCTTAACTGAGGTTTTATCCAAGCTTTTACAATCCGAACAGTCAGCAAACCCTGATCTTTATACATTTCTGTCTGACTCAATACAAGAATTTGATGCGCTCTCAAGTGGTGTCGAAAACTTTCATTTACAGTTTTTGCTGAAGATAGCTACCCACCTTGGATTTGCTATTAATGAGTTCGAAACGCTTTTTACCTCTATTGATAAAATGGTTCCACATGCCGAAGGCGAACATGTGCTGGAAAAATTAATTCTGGAACCATACGGTATCACCTTGGAAGCAAACAGGTTGGTGAGGAATGAAGTGATCGACATGATGTTGGATTATTTTCATCACCATGCGAACTTGCCTCGTCCTAAATCTTTAACAGTTTTAAGAAGTGTACTTAACTAGAAATGATTCTTAATTTCTTTTTTAAATTTAGTGATCAATAAATACGCCCATGCCAGAAATCCTTTTTGATGAAATTCCCTCACTAGACTTGCATCATTTTTCCTCCGGAACAGCCGAACAAAAGCAAGAATTTGTAAAACGTCTAGGAGAAGCTTACAACAACATTGGATTTGTTTCAATCAAAAATCATGGGTTATCAGATGAATTAGTGAGCCAGCTTTATTCTTCTGTTGAAGATTTTTTCAAGCTCCCTGATGAAGTGAAAAAGAAATATGAAAAAGCGGATTTATTCGGTCAGAGAGGTTATATCAGCAAAGGGAAAGAAAAAGCGAAGGGTAGAAATACCGGCGATTTAAAAGAATTCTATCACGTCGGACAACCAGATGAAAATAAACCAATTGAATATCCATCCAACATTTGGCCGGAAGAGGTAGCAAATTTCAAAGAGGCAACCTCAACAGCATTCCGTACTTTGCAGACAGCAGGAATGCAAATGTTGCGAGCTATCGCACTCTATTTGGAATTACCTGAAAACTATTTTGATGATAAAATCTCCAAAGGGAATAGCATTTTGAGGCCCATTCACTATTTCCCAATTGAAACCCCAGAAACAATCCCCCACGATGCTGTTCGCGCAGCAGAACATGGAGACATAAACTTAATCACCCTGCTAATGGGGGCCAGTGCGGATGGTCTGCAGGTGCTTCGAAAAGATGGCGAATGGATTCCAATAACAGCGCTGCCTGACCAAATAGTGGTTAACGTAGGTGACATGCTCGAGCGGCTTACAAACCACAAGTTAAAGTCTACTATTCATCGAGTTGTGAATCCCCCAAGAGAGTTGATGAATACTTCTCGATTCTCAATTCCATTTTTCTTGCACCCTGTTTCTGAAATGGATCTGACATGCCTGGAAAGCTGCATTGATGAGAGCCACCCTAAAGACTTTGAAGATATTCTAGCCGGTGATTTCTTAAACCAACGTTTACAAGAAATCGGCTTAAAGAACTAATGACTGTCCGTAGGGTCAGAAATATTATTTTTCTAAAAGATGTATTCATCTTATCAGTCACAGCGTTTGGTGGCCCTCAGGGCCACATTGCGATGTTTCTTGACTTGATGGTGAAAAAAAGGGCCTATTTAACAGAGGAAGATCTGATTGAACTCTTTGCGCTTTGTCAGGTGCTACCAGGCCCAACATCAACTCAAACGATCACAGCGCTGGGATTTAAGATAGGTGGGCCCAACCTGGCATATCTAACGCTTTTGGTTTGGATGCTTCCAGCAGTAACCATCATGACCATAGCGGCAATTATTGTGAATACCAACATTGACCTGGGCTTCATGCGGTTCATTTTGCCTATGGTGGTGGGTATCGTTGCTTTCTCCGCCTATAGAATTGCCACCAAAGTTGTTACTACCAAATTGGGGTTCGTTTTGATGATATTCTCAGCTGCGGCATCCTTTGTACTTAAATCACCGTACGCATTTCCTTCCTTGATCATTCTTGGTGGGCTCATTTCAACTATCAAATACAAACAGCAACCAATTGAAGAAAAAGAAAGAATAAAGGTTCAATGGTCGAATCTAATTCTTTGGATCACTGTGCTGATTGTTGCAGCTGGTTTGGGTGGTATCACGCAATATTTACCCATCAAAATATTTGAGAATTTCTATCGAAATGGGAGTTTGATCTTCGGCGGTGGTCAGGTATTGGTGCCGCTGCTATATACCGAGTTCGTTGAATTCAAGGAATATTTAACATCAGAGCAGTTTATCTCGGGGTATGGGTTTGTACAAGCAATTCCAGGACCCGTGTTCTCATTTTCAGCGTATGTTGGTGGATTAAGTATGAATGAGTTCGGGATTGGAGGTCAATTATTAGGGGCGATTCTGGCCGCTATTGGAATTTTTCTGCCTGGCACATTCCTGATCTTCTTTATCATAAGGTTTTGGGAACAGTTAAAAAAATATAGATTGGTAAAGGCTTCTCTTGAAGGGGTCAATGCTGTGAGCTCAGGAATGGTAATTGCTGCCACGTTCCTTATCCTTGTTCCAATGGAACAGAACATTCTTAACTATGCACTAATTCTTACTACGGTGGTCATGCAGCGGTTTACCAAAATACCTACACCTTTTATTATCGTTGGCGGCTTAATTTTCGGTTTTGTTTTCGGATAAAAAAACCCATCAAGCTGCTT
>JANQST010000582.1 GCA_028279155.1 Cyclobacteriaceae bacterium | reverse complement strand
AAAACACTTGTCCAAGCAGTTATCATATCAACTATTTAACCTGATAAAACGCCTGACAAAGGCAGAAAAAAGGCATTTTAAGTTATACGCCAGCAGGAATATTTCTGAAAAGGAGCCACTGACTATTCAGCTTTTTGATGTTTTTGACCGTCAAAAAGAATATGATGAGAAAAAAATTAACAAGGCATTTCCTAAATTAAAACCGAATACGCTTTCGAATCAGAAAGCGCATTTGTATGAACTTTTATTGGGGAGTTTAAGGTTGCTCCATCACAATGATCCGAAAATCAGGATTAAAGAATTGATTAGCTACGCGGATGTACTTCACATTAAGGGATTGTATCGTCAAAGCCTGGGTCAGTTGCAAAAGGCGAAGCATCTAGCCGAGGAACATCAGGTTGATATCCTGAGGTTGGAGATTATTGAATTGGAGAAACAAATTGAATCACGGTATGTGACAAGAAGCCATTCGAAGCGTGCAGAGGAGTTGATTGATGAGTCGAAACAGTTAAGACACAAATTCTATTTCCAGGGATCGTGGTCTGATCTGGCGCTTAGCTTGTACGATTATTACCTAAAGTTTGGTCATACGAAGAATCAGGAAGAACACGATCAGGTTCAAGCATATTTCCGAGAAAATGCTCCGGAGGAAAATGAATCTGAGATCATTCATGCCTACCAGTGTTACGTGTGGTTCTACTACATCACTCAGGACTTTGCTCAGTGCTATAAATACACTCGAAAATGGTGTGGAATTTATGAGGCTAATGAAACCCTAATGAATAATGAGCCCGAGATGTATATGCGTGGACTACACAATTCACTATCAGCGCTCTTTTATTGTGATGATATTAAGCGGTTTAAGAAGGAACAGGAAACCCTGGATGCATTTATTCATAAGAAAAGTGCAAGCTTTAATGAGAATCAACTAACACTGGCATTTATATACTCAGAAACAGCAAAGCTCAATCGCTTTTTCATTGAGGGTAGATTCAGTGATGGTGCGCAGTATTGCAGGGAGTTTGAACAAAAAATCAAAGAGAACGAAGGGAAGCTGGATATTCATCGAGTGATGGTTTTTCATTATAAAATGGCCAGCATGAAGTTTGGTAGTTCAGATTTTCAAGGGGCTGTTCGTCACTTGAACTTTATTATCAATCATCCAAACCTTGCCTTGAAAGAAGATATTCAGTGTTTTGCGAGAATATTAAACCTCATCTCGCATTATGAGTTAGGGAATGATGATTTGATTGATTTTCAAATAAAGTCTACGTATCGATTTCTACTTAAACTAAAGGACTACCAGAAAGTACAGTCAGCCATTTTCGGATTCTTAAAAAAATCTGTTTACATGGACAGAAAGAGACTCATTCCAAATTTTGAGTCGTTAAGAGATGAGCTGTTGGAAATTCTTGAAGATCCTTATGAGCGAAGGCCAACGTTATACCTGGACATTATTTCCTGGTTGGAAAGTAAAATTCATAATAAGCCAGTTGAGGAGATTGTCCAGGCCAAGAAGAAACGAACGGGTTCAAAGGTTTTAGTAGAAACAAAAAAGCCAGGATAAATCCTGGCTTCTAATTTCGTTTTGTAGAGAACTTATCCAATCGTAACTCTTTTGAATTCAGAAACGGTAAGTCCTTTGTTAATGCCATCAAGATATTGTGAAATTGATTGTGAATTGTCTTTTACAAATGCCTGGCTTAACAATGTATTTTCTTTGAAAAACTTATTGAGCTTACCAAGGGCAATTTTCTCGACCAATTCTTCAGGCTTTCCTTCCTGTCTTGCCTGGTCTTTTCCTATCTCAACTTCTTTCTCCACAATCGAAGCATCAACACCATCTTTATCAACAGCCACCGGATTCATAGCAGCGATTTGCATAGCAACATCTTTACCTGCATCAGTAACGTCAGTTCCATTCACATTTTTAAGTGCTACAAGAACACCTAGTTTAGAATTGGAGTGGATGTAAGGAACAACAGCTTCACCTGATAGGAGTTCGAAAGCTTGTACTTCAAGTTTTTCTCCAATTTTTCCTGTTAGTTCAACGATTTTTTCTCCAACTGTAAGATCTCCAAGGCTCATTGAGTTGAGTGCTTCAGTGCTTTCAGGTTTTTGAGCGAAGGCCAACTCCGCTATTTGATTTCCAAGTTCAACGAACTCTTCATTCTTAGCAACAAAGTCAGTCTCACAAGTGAAGGCAACCAATGCACCTTCAGTTCCTGATTCATTCGTTTTAGCAAAAACTACTCCTTCAGAAGTTTCTCTGTCAGCTCTGGAAGCTGAAACTTTTTGACCTTTTTTTCGAAGCAATTCAATTGCTTTGTCGAAATCTCCACCTGCCTCTGTAAGTGCTTTTTTGCAGTCCATCATTCCTGCACCGGTCATTTGTCGGAGTTTGTTTACGTCTTGTGCTGTGATAGCCATTTTATTGAATGTTTTTAGTTTCTAATGCTTTTTAAATAAAAATTGAACACCGCCAGTGACAATGTTCAATCTTCATATTTGAGATTCTTATCGTCTTATTATTCTGCTACTTCCGGCTTTTCGTCAACCGCTTTTTTAGCAGCTTCTTCTTCAGCAGCAGCTTGTTCTTCTTTGTCTTTCTTTCTTTCAGCCAACGCCTCTTCCAAAGCAGATCCAAGATATTGAGTGATCAATTGGATTGATTTAAAGGCATCATCGTTTCCAGGAATAGGATAGTCTATTTTGCTAGGATCCGAGTTCGTATCAACAATTCCGAAAACCGGGATGTTCAATTTCTGAGCTTCTGCAATTGCAATGTGCTCTCTTTTGATGTCGATTACGAAAAGTGCTGCAGGCAGTCTGTTCAGATCAGCAATTCCACCCAATACTTTTCTTAGCTTATCTTTTTCACGAGTCATCATCAAACGCTCTCTTTTTGCAAGATTCGCATAAGACTCTTCCTTCATCATTTTTTCCATTGAAGTCATTTTCTTCAATGATTTTCTAATGGTAGAAAAATTAGTAAGCATACCACCTAACCATCTCTCGGTTACGTATGGCATTTTTAGTTTTTGAGCTTCTGTTTCAACAACTTCCTTCGCTTGCTTCTTAGTAGCAACGAACATCACTTTTCGTCCTGATCGTACAATCGCTTGAAGTGACTGAACGGCATCATCAAGACAAGTCAACGTTTTGTGCAGGTCAATGATATGAATACCATTCTTTTCCATGAAAATGAATGGTGCCATTGCTGGATTCCACTTTCTAGTTAGGTGACCGAAGTGTACACCTGCATCCAATAAATCTTTATGTTCTAATTTTTTCATTCTGACTTGCTCAATCTTATCGTTTACTGAACTGGAATCTTCTTCTTGCTTTTCTTCTTCCGTATTTCTTACGCTCAACCATTCTGGAATCTCTTGTCAAGAATCCTTCTGATTTTAGCGGGCCTCTGAATTCCGCATCTACTTCTGTCAATGCTCTTGCAATTGCAAGTCTTACAGCTTCAGCCTGACCTGAAGGACCACCACCCATCACGTTTACTTTGATATCAAAATTTCCATCCTGTTCAACTTTCGCAAGTGGTTGTTTCACGATGGTTTGAAGGATTTCGGATGGGAAATAATCAGTAAGTTCTCTGTTATTAACCTTAATCTCACCTTTTCCACTCGTCATATAAATACGAGCTACTGATGTTTTTCTCCTTCCTAACGTATTAATTCTATCCATTCAGATCTAAAGTTTTACTTCTTTTGGTTTTTGTGCACCATGTGGATGCTCGGTTCCTTCGTACACATGTAGATTTTTGAAAAGCTGTCTTCCAAGTCTGTTGATTGGAAGCATTCCTCTAACTGCTTTCTCAACTAAAATGGTAGAAGATTTAGCTTTCACCTGGTTAGGTGTTTCTGTTCTTTGACCTCCAGGATATCCGGTGTGGCGAACATATTGCTTGTCCGTCCATTTGTTTCCTGTTAATCTCACTTTGTCTGCATTGATAACAATTACATTATCTCCGCAATCCATGTGAGGAGTGTATCCAGGTTTGTGTTTGCCTCTGATCAACTTCGCAACTTCGCTTGCCATTCTTCCAAGTACCTGAGAATCAGCGTCTACGATGAGCCAGTTCTTCTCGGCCGTTGCCTTATTTAGTGATACAGTTTTAAAGCTGTTAGTATCCAATTTTCTATTGATTTTATCGTATCAAAATCCTCCTCTTTCGAAAAGGGACACAAAAGTATAATTTTCATTTTAGAAATCAAATAGAGATGTCTTAATTAAATTTCTTGAGTTGTTTAATTAAAACAGCAAAATCCTTGGGATATGGAGCTTCCAGTTCAAGGATTGATCCATCCATTTGCTTAAAAGCGATGGAAGAGGAGTGCAGCGCCACTCGTTCAATTATAGGTCTTTCTTCTTCCCACTTCTTTTGATTGAAATTTCGTTTGATTTCTGATAAATAAGCAGGCACTCCTCCATAATCCTTGTCGTGAACGATAGTGGCATTGTGATACGCAAGGTGTGCCCTGATTTGATGCATTCTCCCTGTTACTGGAAAACATTTCACAAGTGTATGTTTTTTGAAAAGCTCAAGGGTTTCCATAAGTGTCAGGGAGGGTTTTCCACTTTTGAAATCAACTCTTGATTTATTGGTAGTGCTGTATAAAGGCTCATCAGCCTCGAACGAACGGAATTTGTGAAGTCCGTTTAGAACAGCATGATAGACTTTTTTTACCTCTCGATTCTGAAGTAATCCAGCAAAGTACTTGTATGCATCTCCATGATTGGCGATTACAATCAACCCAGATGTTTCTTTATCTAAGCGATGACACACTTGAGCTTCAACATTTTCTTTCCTGGCTAGCATCAACAGGTTAACAGGATCATTCCGATCCTCAAGACTTGAGAGATG
>JANQST010000581.1 GCA_028279155.1 Cyclobacteriaceae bacterium | reverse complement strand
GGTATTGGATCCTTGCGGGAAATTCAATGTAGCACCAGCAGCAAGGTCTGTGACGATATCAAAATTATCCAATAAAACATCGCCAGCTTCAAGGTCTATGTTCGCAGACAAGTAAACTTCAGCTGAAATTGTGGCAAAAACGCCCACCGCTCCGGTATTGGAGAGTGTGAACGACATACTTGTGGTGCCACCAGGAGATACCACTGATGGTGAAACATTCAGAGTAGATTGTAAGGTTAATTCTGCTTCGCGAGGAATGGCAGTTGGTAAGAACCCAGCGGAGAAAATATAGTTTACAGAGCTTACTTTATCGATAGCCACCTGACCAATCGATGGCTGTAGCCTGTATGAGCTAGTAGCTACATTTTCAGCTCCATTTGAATGAGTAGAAGAGCGAACGATATGTTGAGATCGTGCCTCACTGGTGGATAAGACCACAGACAAAACAACAAGTAATATTGAGGTACAGGTCTTCATTTGGATCGTTTTCTCATAGCTAGAATTAGTATTAAAATCACTACAACTACAATTACTACTACCACAACTACGATTTTGATGACAACACATGATATGCAGGTGGCTTCTTGTCTTGGCGCCTCAGGTTTACCTAACGCCACGTATCTCGTGCTTTCCCTTGTTGTTACTTCCCCTGCTGAGTTTTCTAATGTTGCTCTTACAAATACCTTATAAGTACCTGTAAGAAAGGTATTTGCAAACTTACCTTTATAAAGTCCATTTTGATCCTTACTAATCTGTAAGGGATACATGGTCCCATCTGGTGCTTGAACATATGAATATACCTCGTTTATTCTGGCTGGAAGTCCGCTTTCTGTTCCTTTTAAAGCAACTAGTATTTCGCTACCTGGCAGTTGATTAGCGTTTATGATATTACGTTTATCCCTTGGTGTAGAATAAGATGCAAACCCAGACGTAGATTGATTTCCTGATGAGCCCCCTGTGGAGAGCGCGAAAAGTTCCATGTTAAGATTCGAGACCGCAGAAGAATTAAACCCAATAGATACAAGCAGAGAATCTCGCCTGAGCGATTGAAGTGACTCTCTTGCGGTATTGAGTCTGGCTGCAAGCCTCGGGTTAGGAATGATCTTTAGGTCCCACCGACCTGCAAAGCTGCCTGAAGAGTCATCCTTAAAATCTACTTTGTATAGAGTATAACCCTCACCCTCAATGATCTTTGCGAATAAGTTGTTCCCAAAGCTTCCATTTACCACCTCATTTCCATCAGGGGTGAATAGTTTTAACTTGTAAAGTTGCTTTTTTGCTGGATCATCATAAGTAATGAAAATTGCTTTCTTATCTGACGTAGTGACATTTGCCGTGAAGAGCAGTTTCTCAGAACCATCAGCAATATTTACAAGAACTGTCGGGTCCACTATCTCCGAATAGTCAAAATTGGCAAAAAATATCTTTGCGTATACTTCATTTAGATCATCCTGATCTGCTGCGGTCATCAAATCTGTATTAACGTGCTTATATCCTGTTCCCGGTATGCAATCAAATTCTGAACGGATTGGCAGGTCCTGCAAAAGCATTTCATTTAAATCACCTGGTTCCCCAAATCCAATAGTATAAATGGTGGCCTGATCTATACATGCTTCGCTAAGTGCCGGACTGCTCAAAGGGTTGATGTAGGGAGGGCGATTTTCCTTTCCGTCAGTTAACAAAACAATAACCTTGTTGCTTGGATCAAAAGCAGGATTGGGGGGAGAGCATTCGCCCGGGTCACCACCATTTAGCAAACCCATGGCCTCAACAATCGCCCCGCCAATTCCGGTAGAACCCATCGGATAGATTGGGTCTCCGGGGTTTGCAGCGTTGATGAAATTAGTTTTCGCATCACCAACGAAGGAAAGATCTGATAGAGCCGAGTTGTAGGTAGAGGTAGTGTTGTTGTAAGCTACTAACCCGAATTGATGGGAACCACCTTCCAAATCCAACAAATCCAAAAACATCTCGGAAGCAGTAACTAACCGGTCAATTTTGCGCTGACCAGTAGCTACACTTTGATTCATACTCCCACTTCGATCCAGAGCGAGAACAAAGCTCTTGGCAGAAGTTCCTTTTGTGGTGCCATTTAATACGATTGAGGTGGAACAATTTGATCCGTTTATGGCTAATTGAGCATTGTGTACTCCAGAACTAATCGGAAGATACGTAATTTCAATTTCATCCCCATTTGAAAATGCCACACTTCCTGAGCTTCCTGTTACTACTGGAGTACCCGCAGTAATATTTTGAATGGTATAACTTTCCTGACCTCCCAAAAGTGTGGTTAGTTGAATATCCACTCCAATATTGATTTCTGAGCCAGCTATTTCCTGGAAAGCAAAGATTCGAATTCTCCGTTTGATTGATAATCCCAGCTCAATATGATCGCACGGTGAAGGAGTAAAGTTTAGTGTAGTGAGGTTTAATTCTGAGAAACAGGCATCTGCCCCACATTGACCTTCTGGAGCTGCCAAATCATTAGAAGCCGAGCATGCGGCAG
>JANQST010000580.1 GCA_028279155.1 Cyclobacteriaceae bacterium | reverse complement strand
TATCGTGACGCCAATGGAAGTGGTACTTTTAATTTAACCGGTGTTCAGCTTAGATGGAATTATGGAGAAAATGGCGTAGGGGATAATGATGGTGTCGATATCAAAGTCTTTGCTATTGAAATGGTTAACATACCGCAAGCAAGTTATTTTGTGGGAAGTGGTGGAACGGAGTCTGGAAGTTTCACAAATGGGTCCTGGACTTCTGGCAATACAATTCCGCTTCAAATCACTTCAGAAAATGCACTTAGCGTTGAACAAACCGCAGGCAATTTGTGGGGAACTTCATCAGCTGGGAATAATACCATAGGTAGTACTGGGACCCTTGCAGCAGCTTTCCCAAAAGGGTTCGATGCTTTTTATAGCATGAAATATGAAATCAGTCAACAAGGTTATGTGGATTTTCTTAACACCATTGATGGAACGCAGGGAACAGCACGATTTCCCAATACGACTGGTAATCGAGGCAACATAACAGTATCAGGAGGAATATATAGTACCACAACACCGTATGTAGCTGCAAACTACCTCACTTGGGCTGATGTAGCTGGTTACCTGGATTGGGCTGCTCTTCGACCTTTGACCGAACTGGAATACGAAAAGGTTTGCAGAGGGACTTTGACTCCTGTAGTTGATGAATATGTATGGGGTACAACAACATTGGCCAACAGTGCCTATACACTTAGCAATGCGGATGCGATTGATGAGGGAATTGCTACAAATTACAATTCCGGTGGGAATGCAATATATGATGTTACGGATGGGTCAATAAGTGGACCTTTAAGGGTTGGCATTTTTGCGGCGAATGGATCGAATACAGGAAGAGAGACATCGGGCGCCTCATTTTATGGAGTTATGGAACTCGGAGGAAACCTAAAGGAGCGTTTTGTTTCTGTAGGACTGGCTAACGGAAGAACATTTGATGGAACCCACGGGGATGGTCTATTGGATTCAGCAGGCGATGCAGATGCAAGTACCTGGCCCGGAACCAATGCGGATGGTATTGGTGAACGAGGGGGAGATTGGTTTGAGAATTCTGTACGATTAAGAATATCTGACCGGACAGATGGAGCGCTTGTAACTACTGGTAGGTTTAGCTACTACGGTGGAAGAGGTGGAAGAATAGCACCTTGATTTTGAGTACATCACTTTAATCGTGAAAGTTTCAGCACATTTTTTTTGTTTGCTATTCAGTCCTTTGTCGGTATTTGCTCAGTATACAGGAGGGGATGGTGGAAGTGATGATGGTCTGGAAGTAAAAAGTGTCTCCCTTGAGGGTACGGATATTGGTTCGGTTTTCAATGGTGGAGATGGAAGTGGTGATGTAGTGACCCGTAGTTTTCTTTCGTTAGCAGGTGAAGATTTGTCAGTGGCTCACCGAGGAAGTGATGGTAGTGGTGATATTCTGGCTACAGACTTAGCAATATCATTGAATGGACAAGACTTAACTCCCGTATTTGGTGGTGGAGATGGTTTGGGCGATTTCAGCCTGGATAACATAAATGTTTCATTGAACGGTCAAGATTTGGATGTCCCATTTTTTGGAGCAAATGGCGATGGAGATACATTCACAGATCGATTTTCTGTTGATCTAAATGGTAATTCGGTTGGACCTCCGTTCTTTGGGGGACAGGGAAATGGCGATGACCTGCTGACTCTTTTTTCTCAATCATTGAACGGACAGAACTTGAGTGTTTCATTTTTCGGAAGCACCGGAAACGGAGATTTTCAATTGGTTGTACTACACCGTTCATTGAGTGGAGCTGACCTGAGTTTCCCTTTTATTGGAGGTGATGATGACGGTTCTGAAGTATTCACGCAACTCCACTCATCGCTGAATACAGAGGATCTTGGCGTCTCGTTCCTTGGTTCCGATGGGAATGGAATGACGATGTTGACGTTGTTATCATCTACATTGAACGGGATTGATCTCGGAGTAGTTTTTTTCGGTGGAAATGGTGTTGGAGAGGGAGTATTTGAATTGGATAACGCTGTATTACCAATAAAATTATTCCTATTCATTGGCGAGGCATTGAACGATCGAATCATTCTCAGGTGGAAAACAGCATCTGAAATCGGTAATGACTTTTTTACAGTTGAAAAATCTTTGGATGGAGAGGTATGGGATCCTCTTGGAACTGTAAAAGGTGCAGGAAACTCTACGGATATTCGAGAATACTCTTACATAGATTATGAACCTAACAATGGGATTCAATTTTACAGATTGAAGCAGACCGACTTTGATGGTTCGTTTCGGTATTCTGAAATCATTTCCGTTTCAATGCAAAATTCTCTTACTAATTCAATTGTTTATCCCAATCCAAGTGATGGAGAATTTTTGATCGGCTATGACAATTTAGCAACAACTTTCAATGTCACCATTTTTGATTTGAGTGGTAAAGTAGTTTTTTCAGATCAAATTGATTCATCTAATCCTTTAATAGATATTTCTGAATTTCCTGATGATACTTATGTGGTAGAAATTGACTTGAATGGCAGCAAAAGCATTCATAGAATTATCAAGTTTTAGGGCATAATGAACTAGTCATCGTCATCAGATTAATTTTTCACTAACTTACGTTTCACCAAAAATGTATTGAGCCATGAAAACTAGCGTTTACACCCTCGTTCTACTATTTGTTAGCACCTGTTTATTTGCCCAACAACGTGAGATGACCACTGATGATGGATTGGATCTTGTTAATTTGGGCGCAACAATTATATCTCCGGATGGAAACCGAATCATTTACGGAAAGTCGGAATTAGATTGGGGTAAGAACAAGCGGAATACGAAGTACCAGATTGTAAATGCCGATGGCACGAACGATTATCAATACATTGGAAATACCGCCTCAAATAGTCTGCAATTTTCTCCAGATGGAAAGTACGTTTCCTTGAAAAGAAAAGACGATAAGTTTCAACAAATTTTTCTAATCAGAACCAGTGGAGGTGAGGCTGTAAAAACCACTTCACACACCAACAGCATTGGCTCTTATAAATGGTCTCAGGACTCTAAAAACATCTACTTTGTTGCGAATCGAACGGAGACGAAGGAAGAAAAAAAGGAGAAAAAGGATGGATATGATCACGTGGTGATCGATGAAGGACCGAATGGACAGCAAGGGGCCTCATGGAATTACTTGTATGTTTATAACCTGGATGAAGACACTATCAAACAGTTAACGACTGATGATCAGCGAATTGGTTCATGGGACATTTCTCCTGATGGGACCAAAATCGCATTTACTGCAAGAACTGAGAACAGAAGAAACCAGGGGAACCTCTCTGAGATTTACCTTCTCAATTTGAGTGACAATTCCACAGAGCAATTAACCGATAACAATGCACCTGAGAATGGTATTCTGTGGGCGCCAAATAGCCAAGAATTTATTTTTCAGGCCAATGATGATAAGGAATGGGAGCTACGTCAAGGAAAGCTTTGGGTAATGAATATAAACTCAAAATCCTCAAAGTTAATTTCAGGTTCATTCGGAGGCAGCTTGAGGTCCGGAGCTTATTGGAGTCAGGATGGGAAGACGGTATATTTCTCAGGTCTTCTTAAGACCGTTACGAGCCTCTATTCACTAAATGTGGCTTCTGGCAAGCTTACGAATCTGTCAAAAAATAAGACCGGAAGTTACAGAGTCAGAGATATGAGTGCCGACAGGAGAACGGCAGTATTATCCTACGATGATGCAGGCACTACCGCAGATTTATATGTGACCTCAGTGTCTAAGTTTGATCCTAAAAAAATCACCAATTTAAATCCTGAACTTTCTTCGAATTTTAAGTTGGCCAAAGCGAAACCGATCCAATGGAAAAGCAAAGACGGATTGGAAATTGAAGGCATGTTGTACTTGCCGGCAGACTATGATGAGAACAGAAAATATCCATTCTTGCTTCACATTCATGGAGGACCGGCGGGTGTCTTTACTGATAGCTATAGTTCAAGATATCATGTTTGGGCGGGCTTGGGTTATGTACAGCTGTGCCCCAATGTAAGAGGTAGTCGTGGCTACTCAGATGAATTGCTGCGTGGAAATATGAACGACATTGGCGGTCAGGATTACGAAGATCTGATGTCTGGTGTTGACTATCTTATTAAGGAAAACTACATCGACGAAAACAAGATGGCAGTACGTGGTTGGAGTTACGGCGGGATTTTGGGTGGAACAACCATCACCAAGACTAATCGATTCAAAGCTGCTTCACTTGGTGCCATGGTTTCCGATTGGACTTCAGAGTACGGTATAGGATTCAATTTCGACGTGAAGCTTTGGTACATAGGCGGAACCCCATGGGAAAACCCGGAAGCGTACCGTAAGATGTCACCATTGACCAATGCAAAAAATGTAACTACACCATTGATCCTGTTTCATGGTGCCAATGACAGAACAGATACAGAAGCTCAGTCCATGATGTTTTTCGCTGCTTTGAAAGATATGGGAAAGACGGTGAGGTATCTGCGATTCCCGCGTGAACCACACGGTTTCCGGGAACCGAGACACCAGCGTACTCGCGACATTGAGGAAATCCAGTGGATTCAAAAACATACCTTAGGGTTGGACTGGAAACCGTGGGAGAGAGACAAGAAGAAAAAAGAGAAAAAGGAAGATACAGATTAGTCAATATTCGACTTCATGATCACAAACGGATCACTTCATCATATTTTAATAAGTGAGATTATTGAAAATGGATGTGTACCTGATGTCGATTGGCTGATAGATCATTTTAAGAGTAGCAGGGAAGAGGTTGAAAAGGCGCTCTTTGCCTTACAAGAATATCATGGGGTAGTTCTTCACCCCAATACCTCCAAAATTTGGGTTATTCATCCATTTTCAACAGCTCCCACCAATTTTTATGTCAAATCTAGCAAGGGAGAGTGGTGGGGAAATTGTGGTTGGTGTTCACTTGGAATTGCGGCTTTGATTAAGACTGATGTAACGATAACCACCTCTATAGGTGCAGAAGGCAGTCCTCAGGTAATTCATATTAAGGATGGTAGGATACTAGAAAAGAATCTTTTCATTCATTTTCCAATTCCAATGAAAAATGCATGGGACAATGTCATTTATACCTGCAGTAATATGCTCGTTTTTGAAAACGAAGATCAAATCGATGAGTGGACAGAACGACATAACATTCCAAAAGGAGATATTCAACCTATTCAAAAAATCTGGGAGTTTTCCCAGGAATGGTATGGAAATCATTTGGCCGAAGATTGGAAGAAGTGGACTGTAAAAGAGGCAAAAGAAATGTTTGCTAAATTCGGATTGGCCCACGAAGTATGGCAATTAGAAGAATCGAAGGGAAGATTTTAAGTATTTGTTTTCTTCAAGGTAGAAGTCAGGTGAAGACTTAAGTTGGATACATCCTCCGTGGTTAACTCAAGTGAGTAGTTTATGATATCACCTTCCAGAGCTATTTTTCTATGGCTTTTATATGTTGCCTTCAGGCCCACCTCATTTCTGATAAAATCACTAGTAAGTTCTAGTTCAAACGATTTGCCATGAGGGTCAATGGATATTAATTCCCCGTATGTTACTTCGATCCTCCCGGTATTATGACTGACATAAAATTGAATCTTGTCATCTGAGGATTTGAAAAAACCAGTTTCCCAATGCTTGAATTTCCTTCCTTCAGGTTCATGAACCCAAGCGATCTCTTCAAAATGTAAAAGCGGCTCCTGTTCAAATGATTCTTCAAGAAATCTTACCCGAATGAGGTTATCATATTCAAATGGGTCCATTGTGGGAAATTCCCCTGATCCTGTTCCCTTCCATTCTCCATACAACCAGGTTAATGGTTCCATTAGCTCATGTGTTGGTTTTTCCATGTTATATAAATTCAACTTTAGTCAACCAGAGCTCTTCAATTCGATACATGTGAAAATGGTCGTGCATCAATGTATGGCGGGCAAGAATACGGGGGTCGTAGTCTGCATATTCAGGATGACTGGCTTTTCTACTCCAAATAGAGCTATCGAATACCTTTAGTAGGTCAGTGGTGTCTTTCCGCAATTCTTCAAATTGAGCCAGTGCTGAATTAAGATCCATTGAAAGCAGATCCTCATGAACTGTGCTTCCAGGTAAATACGGCTTGAATACCGGGGTTTCTTCTTCAACAAATGTTTTAAAACGTTTGTTAATCATTACCTCTGCTGTTGCGAGGTGGCACGCATTTTCATGTATCGTCCATTTTTCGGGTCTTCTTTTCATTTTTAAAAGTGCTGATGGAATATCTTCTATCATTGAATGTAGAATGAATGGGCTATGCTCGAGACAAGAAATGATCGCGTTTAAATCTTTCATGGCTAATTAATTGATTGTTGAAAGGGCTTGCTCCAGGTCTTTGATGATATCATCAACATTTTCAATTCCTACTGATAGACGGATTAGGCCGTCGGTGATGCCAGCCTTTTCTCTTAACTCTTTAGGCACAGAAGCGTGCGTCATTGAAGCAGAGTGCTGAACAAGCGTTGAGACATCTCCAAGAGAAACTGCCAGTGTGCATAGTTGTACACTATTAACGAATTGACGACCTTCCTTGACTCCCCCAACATCGAAGGCAATCATTCCACCAAACCCACTCATCTGTTTTTCGGCTAGATCATGTTGAGCGTGTGAAGGCAAGCCCGGGTAATGGACTTTTTTTACTTTTGGATGTGCTTCAAGGAAGTTTGCTGCCTCCATTGCATTCGAGTTATGTTTTTCCATTCGCAATGCCAGTGTCTTTATACCTCTAAGTGCTAACCAGCATGTAAAAGCGGAGGGTACGCCACCAAACAACTTATTAATGTTCCATCTACATTTTTCAACCAATTCTTTGGATCCAACAAGAACTCCACCTAGTAGATCCGCATGACCACCGATGTATTTAGTCATGCTGTGCACCACAGCATCAGCTCCTAAATTGAGTGGATTTTGGTTGTAAGGGGTGGCGAAAGTATTATCTACAACAGTATTGATCTTGTTGTTTTTAGCGATTGAGGAAATAGCTTCAATGTCACATAGCTTGAGTGTTGGATTACCCGGTGACTCCATGTAAAACACTTTTGTATTTTTCCGGATGGCTCGCTTATAATTCTCTTGTTCAGTGGCGTCAACAAATGTTACTTCTATCTCAAGCGATTTAAAATAGTCAAGAAGTCCACTTGTTGAGGCATAAATTGATTCTGGAGCTACCAGGTGATCTCCGGATTTTAGATAGGTAAGTAACACATTAGAAATTGCGGCCATCCCAGACGAAAAAGCAATCGAAGCTTCACCATTTTCCAAAGTGGTCATTGCGGCTTCCAATGACTCTTGGGTTGGGTTGTTAATGCGACTATAGAAGTATCCGGCAATCTCACCTTCATGAATGGCTGATCCTTGCTCAGCGTCCGGGAATGCAAAAGTAGAAGCATTGAAAATGGGTGATGAAATTGCCCCGTGATCTTTCGAAAGGTCAACCCCAGCATGTACGGTTTTGGTATGAAACGATTGGGTTTTTTTCATAGGTCTGAAGGTAAAAAATGAGTCCAGGTACATGCCATGGAGGTTTGAGAAAAATCCTATTATGAGTGCACCCGGAATTCAATTATCTTTTGTCGTGAATAAATTTCAATTGCAACAAACGTTGTCCTGAACTTCCAGGTGCTCATTATCATGGCTATTAGGATCGATGGCTTTTGGGACGCCACAAACACCTGATTCCGGAAGAGAAAGTCTTACATTTCTTGCAGCTTCAAAATCACCATCAATAGCTGCTACAACAGATCTAACCTGTTCATAGCCAGTTGCCAGAAGGAACGTAGGGGCACGTCCATAACTTTTCATTCCAACGATGTAAAAGTCTTTTTCCGGATGCCTAAGATCTGCTTCTCCATGCGGTTCAACTGAACCACAACTGTGAATG
The DNA here is from genome assembly GCA_028279155.1 of Cyclobacteriaceae bacterium. Lineage (GTDB taxonomy): Bacteria > Bacteroidota > Bacteroidia > Cytophagales > Cyclobacteriaceae > Ekhidna. Next base: position 8,553 of record JANQST010000580.1, on the reverse strand, counting down.
TTAGGATCTATCATTGGAGCAAGTTTAGTTGGACATTCCAAAGAGCTATCCAGGGAGATTCGCAACTCTCGTAAAAAGCTAAGCTCTGGTCTCAATCCTGTTGCGACAATTACTTCGTCTACCACAACTTCATTGTCTGTCATTTCATATTGACCTTTGATGGCAATTTGCCCTTTCGATTCTTCAAAAGCTTCAACGAAGAAAGGTGTGTACACATTGATTCTTTGATCGTCTACCAATTGTTTTACTTTCATACCTACCTTGCCGCGGCCAGGCAATTGATCTTGATCCAATCCGCCATATGCATCTTCCACTTTTGATTTGGTCAAAATCCAATGAATGTTCATTTTGGATGATTGTTCTTGCAAGTCGCAAAGTTCCAGGAGTACATTTATGGCAGAATGACCACTTCCAATAACCGCGACATTTTTGTTTTTGTATTTTTTGTAATCATTTCCTGAAACATCCGGGATTCCATACTGTATCCTGTCTTCAAAGTTTTCTTCTCCTATAGCAGGTAATCCATCAGCACCGGATGGGTTGGGATTGTGCCATGTACCTGAGGCATCGATAATGGCACGCGCATGGATGATTTCAGTCGCATTTTGCGTTTGTACTCGCAACACAAACGGTGCACGATCGCGACTGTAGTCTTTAATTTTATTGATCCGTTTTCTACTGATTGCCACGACACGGGAACTGAGTCGTAGGTGAGGCTTTATCTCCTTTGTATTCGAAAGGGGGGAGAGATAGTGATCGATAAGTTCTCCACCTGTGGGTATTAGATGATCCACTGGTTTTTCCCAGTCATATCTTTCGAGCAGAGAAATAGAGGCACGATCCAGGTTGTACTCCCAGGGAGAAAACATGGATACGTGCCTCCAACTTTCAATATTTTGAGCAATTCGATCACCAGCTTCCAGAATCAGGAAAGCGATATTTCTCTTGCTTAAATGTGATGCGGTTGCGAGACCTATCGGTCCGGCCCCAATGATCACTACAGGTAATTCACTTTTATTCATATGTATATCGTTAATTAACGATATACGAATATATAAGGTTAAAAAGAATAAAACAAGTAGCCTTAATCAATGAAATACCACGCTCTGAATATTTTTTCGTCTTTTAGTTGATAGATACCCATGGCGGAAGAAGATACCAATTCGCCGTTTTTGTTTTTGTGGCTTACTACCTCTTTGAAGCTAATTCGGTTTCCTTCTATTGCGTAGGATTCTATTTCTGAGTTCACCTTCACACCAGCCCCAAAATAGGATTCCATTCCTTTTCTGAACGCATCTTTCCCTTTGACTTCAAGTAGGAGTGTATCTGAAGTGATGTAAAACCATTTGAAGTCATCTGAAACATTTGCGACCAATCGCTCAATATCACCGGTGTTGAATGCCTCAAACTGATCTTGTAAAACAGTTGGAATCGGATCGCTTTGCGCGCTTGCTGCAATAGATCCAATAATAAAAAGTGTTGTGATTATAGTTTTCATGTCTCTAAAGTTTATAATATGAGTTATTACTGTTAGTTCAATTTTTGATTTACATAGTTTTTGAAACCGTCTTCGAAAAGCATTTTCCATCCAGCTTCCAAATCTTTCTTAGTGCTATCCGAAATATCTCCAATCACGGTATCGGATAAGGTTAGAGTCGTTTGCTTATCGTCACCTTGAAGAGAAAGTCTCAGGAATGAAAAGGCTGGACCTCCAAACTGTGGAGATAAATGTCCTTTGAGTTCAAGTACGTTAGGGGAGTCGATAACGATTACGTCTGCCCATACCAACCCTTCGTCATTTCCATAGTCCTCATACATTTTGCCACCAGGTCGCGGTTCGATGATGAAGTTTTGTGTTTTAGGACTGGTGTAGAAATCTTTTCGCCACCATAACCCTACATCTTTAATCAGGCACTCCCATACCTGCTGTTGACGAGCCTCAATAGGTATCTCCATGAGGATGTTCACTGTTTTTGATTGTTCCATGATTAATTTATCTATTAGTTCATTTTCGTTTGCTTTGTATTCCGAGAGCTCTTTGAGTTGTAAAAGACTGCTGGCCCATTGCGCTTCATATTTTTTCACCCACCGTTCATACACCTCTTGTAGTGGTATCGCATTGATGTGATTCCACCGATGCTTCCCTTCCTTTTTTGGGATAATCAGGTTGACTTTTTCCAGGATGGACAAATGTTTCATCACTGCGCAGCGTCCAATTTCTTCGAATTCTTCTACTAATTGCCCGGTAGTTTTTGGAGATTCTCTTACCAAATCCATCAATCTACGTCGAGTCGGGTCTGCTAAGGCTTTCCAGATATTGTCTGTTTCTAAGGCTTTATTGGGTGTTTTTATTATCATTTTCTTATATGTTACTAAAAGGTAACATGTAAATATAGAAACTTTTTGTAATTCTCCAACAAACCTTACTTGTTTTAATTTCGTACATCGTCAATAAACGATAATATGAAAGTCATTCTTTTATGCTCACTGATTGTCATCAGCCTTTCACTATTTTCACAAACCATTCAACCAATTGAACCTATTTCCAGGCACTATGCTGAACTTCAAAAGTTAAGTGATGCTCCGGATCCCAGTCAGAAGGAACTAACTGCGATGAGGTACCCAGCAACTGAACGAGCAACGGGTAAACAATTCATCGGAATTGAACCTTCCTATCTTAGCCAGGACGACATCCCTGAACTTAAATCTTTAGTTGGATTCCCTGCCAATAGTTCAGAACAGACACGTGCCGAACTCGACTACTTACTTGAATGGCAGGAAAAGAGAGGGGCCGGAGAAAGAAGGAGAGCCTATGAAATTGCTTCTATTGGCTATTGGCCTTTGCTGGAGAAGAATGCAGGATATGGAAATGTAGAAGATCTTTTTTGGGAGTGTGAATCGATTATAGGATCTGAATGTAATCCGGCCAATTATCCAGCGACAACCCGCTTATTGGCTGGTGTTACGAGAGACATGCGCATTATCGAGTTCACATTGAAATATCATCACCTTCGTCCAAGGCCATATCACCTGGAATCAAAATTGAAACCTATGGGTAGGGTTTCGAATCCATCTTTTGCCAGCGGCCATACGTTGTGGGCCTATATTCAGGCATTTACATGGAGTGAATTGATTCCTGGTAAAAGGAAGAATTTTATTGATCTTGCTTATGAAGTAGGGGAGTCTAGGGAAATCATGGGTATCCATTACCCAAGCGATGAAGAAGCAGCACGAGTGATTGCACATCGCATGCTAGTGATGATGTTAGAAAATGAAGAGTTTCGTCAGGATTTGGAAAAGGCGAAGGAGGAGTGGAGCAACTAGTTAGGACTTAAGACAGCTGATCTAAGAATTTATTGTATTCCTTCAACAATTCCCTATTAAGAAAATAGTACCGGAATTGATCTTTTTGTTCAACTGTAAAAAGTCCGCAATCTTTTAGAATTTTCACATGTTGTGACATAGTTGATTGCGAATAGTCAAACATTTCTACCAAGTCTTTGTTGCATGTGGCGTTGTCCAGACCTTCACCTTTATCCTTAGTGCTCAGGTACCGAACAAGGGCAACCCGAAGAGGATGCGCGAGGGCATTGCCAATTTCTGCCATTTTTTGGTCCTCAGTAGTGATGTATGGACTTGATACTTCGCTTCGGATGCGCATGCGATAGTTTTTTACAAATATACGATGCAGCTGCGTGGTACCGGTACGGTCTATCTGTACAAATCGCCATCCAGGTACCTCAATCCCGAATCGATAATCACAGTTACAATTTTTTTTCCAGGGCCTAACTCACGGGCTCGTTGCATAGCTGCCCAGACATTCGCTCCTGAGGTAATTCCACCAAAAATCCCTTCTGTTCTCGCTAATTGCTTTGCTGTTTCGAATGCATCTTCATCTTTCACAGCTATTACCTCATCTACAAGATCTGCTCTGAAAATGGAAGGAACAAAAGACAAACCTATCCCCTCAAGTTTATGCGATCCGGAAGTGTCTCCTCCAGAGATGTTTCTTACATGGTAGGGCTCAATGGGTATGCATCGGATTCCGGGAATTTGTTTTTTGAAGATTTCTGAATTTCCGGAAAAACATCCACCACCTCCAACACCTGTCATAAACTCATCGATGTCTGTTCCCAGCACATCCATAATTTCATTGGCCATATTGTGGTAAGCATTGCGATTGTCAACATTATTGATCTGGTCTGTCCAGAAGGTGTTAGGCTCAGTGCTTAATTCTCTTACCCTGGCTATCATCTCGTCGATGAGCCGGGCAGTGAGTTCATTGCTTTCTACGAGCTCTAGTTCTGCACCAAATGCTTTCATTGTTCTGAGTTTCTCCTCAGCAAAAGCATTTGAAGAAACGAAGTAGGCTTTGTAACCTTTTGTAGCACAAACCATTGCAAGTGAGCTGCCGGTACTTCCTCCCGTATACTCAATAACTTTATATCCTTTTTTGAGTTCCCCTCTTTGTTCTGCACCTTCTATCATGGAGAGTGCCATCCGATCTTTCATACTACCTGTTGGATTACCGCCTTCATATTTGACATAGATGTCTGCACAACCAGGCTCGGGTAGTCGCTTTAGTTTAATCAATGGTGTATTTCCAATCATGCTTTTTTGTTTTCCAGCAATTGTTCAAGAATCCGATCTTTGAAGCCTTGCTGCTTAAGTAATCGTTCCAGGTCCTCCAGTTTGCTCATAAACGTCTGATCCTCATTCAGCATTTTGGCTATCGAATTTTGACCTGCATTCCATACTTTTTCAAAATGAGGTAACTCATTTTTTGCCTTTTGAGACAACCGCAACTGGGTTTTCCTTTTGTCCTTGTCATCTTGAATGAAATCGAGATAGCCCTTTTTTTTCATCTTGTTGATAATCTTAACCAAGGCTGGTTGGGAGAGACCAAAAGCTCCCGACAATTGAGTCATTGTTCTCGTCTCATGTTGCTTAAGTGATAGGAAAACAAAGTGCCAATTGGGCTCAATTTCGAATGCTTTCAATTTGTACACATCTCGGATACTGTAAAGCATTCCGTCACTCAGACGTTTTAGACGTGCAATCAATCCCAGGTATCCTAGTTCTTTAAGATAATCTTCCATATGATACTTAACCAGTTATGTAAATATACCATTTACTTAACTGGTTAAGTATTTTAATAATTAAAGCATTCTTTCAAGTAGGGGAACTAAATAACTGACTTATATGAACTTTTCCCGGAATTGCAGATTGAACATTCCGTACAACAGGAATATACCTGTCCCGATAGTCAGATAAAGCCGATTTTTGAAAATGACATTTAGCCAAATGAACTCGCTCATTTCACGTGGCTCACTAAAAGGGTTAAGGAAAATGTTGTATTGACTGTATTCTATTTCTTCAGCAAAAACGAAAAAGAAGAAACTAACAATGACCATGATGATGGCGGTTCCATTTCCGGTTCTTACCAATGTAGAAATCATAAATGCAAGAGATCCGAGGAAGGCAATTGGAAAAAGTACCTGTCCAAGCATGGGTAAAATGTTGAACCTATACAGTGTAATGTTGGCTACTATACTTAGAAAGACCAGTATGATCCCAGCTACAAAAATTGTAAGACCAAATCTCACCAACCATACCTTATACCTGTAGTTGGGAATTCCAAAAATCGTTTCGATCATCTTGGAATCATCGTCGTTTTGAAGCCCATAAGCAAGTGGGTAAAAGATCAATAGCAGTCCTGGAAAAACCAGGAATCCGTAAATGACTGCTTCATTGAAATTAGGATCTTCGAAAATGGTGATCGTAATGATCATCCCAAAAAACAGGAAGGCTGCCAGTACGAAGTAGACAAACTTGTTGGCAAAAATCACCTTGATGTTATAGGTAGATAATTTATACGCTAACAGTAGAAAGCTCTTCATGTCCGTTTTTGTTTTTACTTTGCATTAACCACAGGTAAGCGTCTTCAAGGTTCGCTCGGATCTGTTTCGCGTTCCCATCTGGTTTCGATTCAGACAGGCATTTTACTCTAATCTTTTCACCGTCACGCATGTGATGTACAATGGTGCGTTCTTGTTTGAGCTGCTCGAATTCTTCCGGAGTTACAGAAAATTCCCATACATAATCCTTAGCGAGCTCTGCCATTGTTGTCGGACTGCCCATGTATTCGATGTTTCCTTTAATGAGAACGGCGAGATGATTACATGAGCTTGCAATGTCTTCGATAATGTGTGTTGAGAATACGACGATTCGCTCTCTACTCAGCTCCACAAGTAGATTTCTGAATCGAATTCGCTCCAGTGGATCCAGGCCGGCTGTCGGCTCATCTACTACAAGAATCTTGGGCAAGTGCAACAGGATCTGTGCAATACCTATTCTCTGCTTCATACCTCCGGAGAAAGAGCCAATCTTCTTGTGTTGGTGTTCATCCATATGCACTGCTTTGAGTACGTACTGAACACGTTCTTCCCGCTTTTTCTTATTGGTTATTTTCCTGAGAATTGCCTGGTAATCAAGGAATTGATAGGGAGTCATGTTTTCATAGGTGCCAAACGCCTGTGGCAAATAACCAATGAGACCCTGAAGCTCTTCTCGTTTCAATGTTGTGTCATGTCCGTTGATCCAGATTTTGCCATAGCTCTGGTCCATGACACCACAGAGGATTCGCATCAATGTGGTTTTACCAGCACCATTTGGTCCCAGCAACCCAAACATTCCTTGCTCAATGTTCAAGCTAACTCCAGCTAACGCTTTGAACGGCTCCTTCTTTTTCCCAATAAAAGGAATAGCGAGCATAAGCTTGTAGTACATTTTTCTGATCCGTTTGAACCTGCCTTTTATGTTGGAAACGTCCACAGGTCGTGAGGAGAGACGTTTTGAAATGTTTGCAAGAATTAATCCTAAGAACCAGAGAATGATAAGGAAAACGGCTACTGCCTTCAGCTTCGGGTTGATATCATTATAAATATGACTGGAACTCAAAATAGGGAATCCCCAGAAGAGTACACTGTGAATTAATTTGGATAATCTCCTTCTTTTCTCTCCCAAAAGGTGTGTTACTTCATGAACAATGGAGATTAAAAGCGTGTGTAGTGCGATCATGAAACACAGCTGCCAAAAAGCTTTGTCTAAATAGAAATAGATAAAGTAGACCAGGAATCCGATAAGCGCTAGTTGCCAGATCAAATTTTGGAGAATGGATTTGACCGAAACGACAAATTCTCCACGTGAATCATGCAGGTGTTTGTTCCCTTTCCACTCCCGGAGCCAACGTTTGTCACGTCCATATACCTTGGTGAGGTTTTGAATCTCAATCCGCATGGCGTCATCTTTATCCACCATTTTGGCGTTAGCCTGTCTCAGTGAAGTCATAACAAAATGCGTTCCTCCGGGAATGAGAATTACGGCTGAAATCATTCCAAGCATCTGCCAAATGAATCCATCAACTTCTGTGTAAATCAAGGTACACATCATTGTCATAAGAGCTATCTGAGTGATTTTGATGGCGGGGCTAAGGTTTTTGAACCACCTTAAAACACTTTCCAAGCCTGCACTCATTGTAGGAATGTAGATCAACGTAAGAAGGGTACTGAAAGCCAGGCCGCCCATAACCGTAATCGCAAAAGGCTGACCAATATTTACTACATATTCGGCTTGTCCCATTGCCAATGGAAGCATTGCAACGATGGTTGTAATAGATGTAATCAAAATCGGACGAATCCTTGAAATACCACTGATCATTAGTGATCGATAGCGATTGAATCCTCTTCTTCTTAAGATCCTGGAGTAATCAATTAATATGATGCCATTGTTCACCACTACACCGAGCAAGATTAGAAAACCAATGAGCGTGTTAGCGTTTAGCAGTGAATTCCCAGTAAATGTCAACCCCAAAAAAGCACCAATTGCTGAAAGCGGGATTGAAAACATGATCACCACTGGTAGATAGAGCGACTCGAATACAGAAGCTAAAATCATGAAAATGATCACGATAGCAGCTGCAATAAGGAAATAGAATTCTTCGAACAGCTGCTCTTCATGTATCACATCGATTACAACTCCAGACGGAACATTAATGCTGCTCACAATTTGATCGATTTCGAGTCTTGATGCTTCTAGGAGCGACTCGGTATTCGTTACCTCATCTATAAAGCTATAGGTGAGCTCAACTTGTTTTTCTTGATTTAATCGCTGAATTCCGCTTTCCCCGGAAGAATAAATCACGGTGGAGAAATCTTCAAGCTCATTGGTGGCTCCTGCGGTGTTTACTACCGGAAGTGCCCGGAGGTCTTTCATTTCCTTTGCACTTTCAATGATTTGATTGTGTGTTCGGATGGTTATTTCGAATTCTTCATTTCCACTAACAAACCTGGATCCTGACTGAAAGGATGGCTGAAAGTCATTCAGGCTGTTCATGACATTTTCCTGGGTGATGCCGAACTCACTCATTGTCATTTGATCGAATAGGATATGAGCTTCCGGTCGTTCAGGACTTACATTAACATAGCTTTCTGAAATGGATTGCAGACCCCCGATGAATGAATTCAAGTCGTTTGCAATTGTTTGCATTAGCTC
>JANQST010000276.1 GCA_028279155.1 Cyclobacteriaceae bacterium | reverse complement strand
CTGGACACCGGACAGTGAGTTCATTTTATTCCAAGGTTTCCAAGAAGGACAAGCTGATATTTATAAAGTAAACGCACTTGGAGGAATTCCGGAGAATCTCACAAACTCTAGTTCTGATGAACACACCCCCTATGTCACGCCTCAAGGTGAGATTTACTATAGCTCAAGTCGAAATGGGGATTGGAGTATCTGGAAAATGGAAACTGACGGATCCAATGCGGAACGGGTGATTGAAGGAAACTCCTACGCCCCTCGGTTGAGCAATGATGGAACCAAAGTCTACTACGTTAAAAAGGGAGAATTTGGTCTTTGGGAGTTTGATCGGAAGAAGCAAGAAGAAACAATGATCATCGGACCATTTCACCCTATGTTCTGGGGAGCGTTTGCCATTGCAGAAAGTGGTATCTATTTTTTCAACGGAGAAGAGAATGCCTTTCAGTATTTCGATTTCGATCTGAAAGAATCTACCACTATATATCGACCACAAGGACGAATTCCACGATTGGGAGTCACCCTACGGCTATCACCAAACGGTGAACAATTGCTGTTCAGTCAAATAGATCACAACGATGCAGACATTATGCTTCTGGAAGAATTACAATAAATCTATAATTATAGGTTGAGGATGGCTTGAATCGCACTTGCTCCAATCACATTAAGTGCTTCACGTTGTTGATCAACAGCCATCTGATTGCTCACCTTCCATCGATAAGTCATTGCAATCACGATTTCATGTTCCGGAATCACAATAATGGTTTGTCCTCCATAACCCTGGGCCATATAGCCTCTAACATTGTCATCGCCTCCGATCCACCAACCATATCCGTACCCTTCTTTACTTCCAAAAAATCCTTTTGGTTCATGCTGCCTGGTAGCTTCCTCGATGAATGCTTCAGAAACAATTCTTTTTCCATTAAATGTTCCTTTGTTAAGATAGAGTTGTCCAAACTTCATCATGTCTCTGGGCTTTAATTGAAGTCGGGATCCACCATGGTAATATCCATCATTTAGCAATTGCCACTTCACCTTAGTGATTCCCATGGGATGAAAAAGATGTGTATTTGCAAATTGTAAAGTGCTCATTCCGGATGCCTCAGATAGAATGACAGACAACAAATGAATGATACCAGTGCTATACTCCCAGGATGTTCCCGGTGGATCTTCTATTGATTTGTTCAAGACATACTTAAGCGGGCTTTTAGAATTGATCCATTCATCAATCTCCATATTACCCATCACTTCACGCCATGCAATACCACTCGTCATGGTCATTAAATGTTTGATTGTCACATCCTCTTTCCCTTTGGCATCCTTCCCTAAGTATTTGACAATGGAATCATCTACTTCGTCAATAATTCCCTTATCAACCGCAATGCCAATTAATGTTGTCATCACACTTTTGGTTACAGAACGAACATGCTCCAAACTGTCAGAAGGGAAGCTTGCGAAATACTCTTCTCCAATTATTTTTCCACTTCTATGAATCAATAAACTTCTAAGGTTGTTGGTCTTTCTAGCCATCTCATATACTTCTGTTAGGTCGGAAGAACTTTTAGATTCCTGATTGGTCGATTTTTGTCCACAGCTCTGAAAACAAAGTGCTGCTACTGTCAGTAAGCTGATGAATTTCATTACTTCATGTTTTTCAATTCAAACTGACTACTTAGCAATTTGATCATGTGTGGAATGTGTGTGAAGCGTGCTCGTGCTGACAATGAAAGCTCATCTTCGAAGTGAGCGAGTGCATTATCATATTGACCAGCTATTGTGTAAGCATCTCCCAATCGAAGTAAAGATGGTAGATGTTTTGAATTCTCATCCAAAGCCAATTGGTAGAAAGGCAGGGACTCAGCACCATAACCATCCACCATCAGTATCCATCCGATATTTGCTAAATGACCGGGCCAATCGTCATCTTCAAAGCTGTCATCTTTTGACAAGGTTTTAACAAGTTGTAGCCCGCTCTCCAAACCTTCTTCTTTGACAGCAGTGTAGACTTGTCCTACCGGATGATCCCTTCCATCATCTTTTTTCACAAATGTTGACGTTAAATATTCGATCGTATAGCTGTAGCACATGAACGTGAAATCAATCTTAATTTCGTCACCCAACATCTCATTGGCAGCCCAATCACCAGTAGCACCTAGATTGAAGTCACTCCGATTCAGGGAAAGACTACCACTCACAATCATAAGGTCCTGCTGATTCATTGCTCCTGGCATCATGATAGGTTTCTCAAGTCTTATCGTTGCTGGCTTAGTGACCTCCTTTATATTGATGATTCCGGTAAGGTCAAAATAACCAGAATCCTTGCTTATGTTTACCTCCGTGCCTTGAAACCAAATAGCAGGATACTTTGCCGAGTGAAGAAAATGTTCTCCATGCATTTCTGCATCTCGTTTATCGTGTGAAGTTGTAAATCCATTGGTGCTCAACCGAATCGTGGCTGAGGTACTCATGACATCATTCGGATCATAAAACAAGGTAGCCTGGTAACCTTTAACGGAACCCTTGATTACAGGGAAGCCACCCATTGTGGTCGTAAAATTGATATAGGATCCATCCTTATTGATCTGGTAGCGATTGCCCATGTTGATGTTTGCATTCAACAGGGCAACCGGTGCTCCACCAGACCTTTTTTGCTCACAACCTGGAAAACAGATTAAAGCGAGAACAACAAATGTTATGAAGCTTTTCATTTCATATTAGTAAGATCGAACTCCCCGCTCAACAACATCATTAGCTGAGGAATGTGAGTAAATCTTGCTCTTTCAGGTAGGGACCATTCTTTCTTAAGATGGGCCATCGCATCATCGTATTGTCCGGCAATGGTGTAGGCATCTGCCAGTCTCAATAATGATGGCAAGTGTTTCGAGTTCTGTTTTATGGCAAGATCATAAAAGGGTAAGGACTCTTTACCATATCCATCAACCATCAAGATCCATCCGATATTTGCCAGGTTTGTAGGCCAATTATCAGATTTGTATTTTTTGTCTTTAGAAAGAGTCTCTACAAGTTTTAACCCACTTTTAACTCCATTTTCTTTGACATCATTGTAAACTAAACCTACTGGGTTGTCACGCCCATCTTGTTGATTTACGAAAGATGCTTTCAAATAATCAATGGTATAGCTGGTACCCATGAAATTGAATTCAATGTCGATGACTTCACCAAACATGGGGTTGGTAGCCCATGGTCCTGCGGTACCAAGATCAAAATCTTTTCTATTCAATTGAAGGTTTCCAGTCACCATCATCAGGTCCATTTTGTTCATTGCTCCTCTCATGATAGTAGGCTTCTCCACATGAACTATTGCTTCCTTTGTGATATTC
>JANQST010000579.1 GCA_028279155.1 Cyclobacteriaceae bacterium | reverse complement strand
AGATATAAGGGCTAGGGGTACTATGTTCCATCTTGTTTTCATATCTTTTATTTTAAGTGGGTCTTGTTTATATCGACCTTGATACTTTGGATTTCTCCAGTTCTTTTAAATAGATGTTGACTTGTATTGACCGTCATGCTCAAACCTTCAAGAATGGTCGAATCGCCATCCAGATATTTTACTTCCACAGCATCCTTGTCTGATACATTGTAAATCACCGGAACTTGACAATAGGTAAATGCCATCGTGTTTTTTATGAGTGAAATGGACTTCACATTCTGGTTGACATCAACATATTTAAATTCGGCTGGTTCTTTAAGAAATTCACCAACTCTTAGAAGGAACGGATTGAATTGGATATAGCCATTCTTTACAATGACTCCCAATTCACCCATTCTGCTTAAAATGTCTTCCTTTACCTGACCGGTCATTCCAGGTTGCTGTACTCCCTTCCCTAATGGAGTATGCGAATAGGGATCCGTCGGAAAAGCTCCGTACAATTCAGGTGATTTATGAACTCCAATGCCTTCATTTATTTCATAATAATGCTCAAGCAATCTTCCTATGGTTTCATCTGATTCTCCATCTTCAACAGCTCTCAAACAACATTCTTCGACAGCAAGAAGTAATTTGGAAACCATGTGCCAGTAAATGGATCCAAGCCCTTCGTAACCGAAGAAAGTTCCTGAACGACCCGTAAAAGCTTTGTGGTTGAATACCTCTTCAAAAATCTTCAATACCTCATCACCTCCATCTAAATCAGAAGTAGCAGACAAACTGTTCAATGCTTGCTCTAGATCACTGGCGTTTTTAAAATCACCATTGAAATGGTAGTTACCATTGACATCACGATCGATGATTCTTTTATCACCATCCTTTATCATTTGTGTGAGTAGGGGAGATGCATCTACTCTTTCTGCTGGAATGTTATTCTTGTTGCTAAACCCAGGTAAATCCTTGTTCGGATAAAGCAAATAGCTGTATTGATCCTCTCTAAATAGGCCACTCTCTTTCATCCCGTCCAAGACAGCCAGGCACTCATCAGAAGATAGATATCCTGAACTAAGTGCAGCCACCTGACCTTCCAACATCTCATCCAATCGAGTTATGGAAATCTTGTCATTTCCAATTGTAATGAGGTTGTATGCGTGGTACATGTTGTCCTCTCTTACATTGGTGTCGATTGTGTGATCAAGGTATTTTATTGTCACATTGATAAAGGATGATATGTCCTTTGAAGCAATTGACTTTTTCTTACCGGAAAATGAATATTGATATATCTGGTTTCGATAATTGGAACCAGCAATTCCAAGTTGATCCAAGATTAGCTTACGTTGCTTATCGGATATGTTCTTTTGCAATAAACCCTCATTAGATTTGAACGCTTCAAGGATTCCAATGAAGAAGGTATGGAGCTCTTCAGATATTAATATTTCATTCTCATTTTGATCTTCCAATAAGTTTTCAAGAAATGAAAAGAAGCGACGTAGGTAATAGAGGGTGACCATGGAGACACCGTTTCCAACTAATGCGTTATTCGCGTCATTCCATTCTGGCCTTTGAGTATTTAGCCAAATACCAGCTCCAGGTACGAAATTGGAAAGCTTCGCAAGCGTGGTGGCTAAAATTTTTTCAACGAAATTGATATGATGAATTTGCCCACTTTGATTGCGTAGCAGGGCACCATCCATTCCAATCTCATCTCTTCTGCTTCTTATTTCTTTGTCAAGGCTATCATTGAAGTTAATAGTGTCCTTAGGATTTTTTAGAAGGTCTTCGTATGCCTTGATTTCATAAGGGACATCCGCGTAAACAAAGAAGTCCTTATCAAAAAGGTCAGAAAGTTTGTTGGGATAGTGGTCCTCAAAGAACTCCAAGAATTTAAGTAGGTAAATAATTTGATGATCTCCCCAATATCCGATGTATGACCAGGGATCGTCAGCCTCGATTGTTTCCCAATCGAATCCATCTTTCGTCACACGGTATGGGTTGTAGCCATCGAACGTGCTGGCGTTCAAAAACTTCAAGATCATGTTCTCAACAAACTCGGGATAGGATATTCCTAAAGCCTCCCAGTTTTGGAAGATGTCTCGCCAGTTTCCTTCGTAATCAAGAACCTTAGACCCATCTGTTTCATTCCTGGTGTTGATGGAAAATTTATTCCATGGACGACTTGGATCTCCATGTCTTCGACTAAACTTCAAAGGAAGGTATTCAAGAGCCAGTCTTATAAAATCCTGATCTTCACTTTTATGTGTGGCTTTTTTGAATTCTACAAATGAAAATGTGTCCGGCAATTCATCAAGTATGGTTTTTCCATTTTCGAATGCCTTTTTGTTTGCCGTGGCTAGATAATTTTCAAAATCCCACTTTTCAATCTGGTAGTTGTTATCAAAAATGCCTCCACGCATAATGTTGAATAGCGTGTTCGAATAGTGTCTGGCATTTCGCTTTTTATCCGCAGTTAGTTGTAAGCCATCTGATGCATAAACCAAATGGATCAATTTTCTGCTTCCTTCTTCGATATCGATCTCAACTTGTTCCCATAAGTTGTCTTCATCCTGAATACTTTTGGACATTTCTGCAACTGAAGATGCACCCTGGTTTACATTGGCAATGATCATCCAGGTTTTTTCTTCATGTGCATTCAGTGCTAGTTCCTGGTGGGTTAAGTAAGCTCCTTTTTCGGCCTTGATGTCAAGTTCGGTGGTAAGGGTTTGCCCTTTTCGAAAGGCTTCTAGTTGAGTAGAAGATATTAGGTAACCTGGGTCGGTCAGACCCATTGACCAAACGATATTGGCTTTTAGTGCTTCGCTTGGTTCTGCACGATCCACAATGATTGCGCTTAATGCATAAATACCTAATCCATTTTGAGGATCAAGTTCATTTCTTTTATAGGCTGTAACCAAGTTACTTCTAATCGATTGCGTATCCGCACCTACTCCGTATGGCATGATGTTTTGAATGCCGTCAAGAATTTTGACACGTACTTCGTCGTAGGTAGTGTTGGTGAGCCAGCTTTTTCTAACAAAGCCAAATTGATCGCTAGAACTCCACTGGTATTTGAATGTTAATCCAAGATCAAGATTTATCTCTTCGAAAATGATCTTGTTTCCATATCTATTCTTGTAGATATTTCGCGAAAAGGTGTTTAGTCCGGTGAATCGATCTGAAAATGGTTCCCAGATTCTTGATTGACCATTTTTGGTGACCCACAGGATGGTTTTACTTCCTGTGCTATCAAACGTTTCGGTTAGTATATCATCCGTACAATAGGGGAAGAGCGCATGATCCGCATCTTTTCTTCCTGCACTAAGGCCACCATTGCTCGAAATGAACATCCAGTGATCTGAATCACTTACTATGCTCATTAAAAAAGGCCTCATCCTATCATAATTGGATATTTTGTAGTAGATCTCTCCTTCGAATTCAATTGACTTGAGAGTAACTTTTTGCATACTAGTATCTTCTGCAATGACCATTTATTGGATATTGTTTTGGGTATTGTGTTTATTAACTCAGAGTGAGTTTAAAAAACAAGCCGACCCGACGGGGTCGGCTTGAATGTATGATTAGATTTAATTCAACTATTCACAGGTAGCATCTACAGATACTCGTGTATCAGTCACCGTTTCAAACAACTGCCAATTCCCGGCTTCACCTTCAAAACTCCAAAGTACTTGGAAAGTCGTTTCGTTATTCGCAGGAGCTCCTGATGGCCAGAAGGCTTGAATGCTTACTTCACCTGAAACCGAAGTATCCATTGCTTCTAATCCAGGGCTACCCTCTAATGTGTTTACAATTACAAGATCTGGAACTAATCCATTTGTAGGATCTGTTGCTATCGTAAACTTCAGAGCTGGGAAACCATCTCCTCTTGTCACCTTTTCGATTGTCAGTAAAGCCTCAGAGCCCACATTTCCACCAAAATGTTTCACTTGGGTGCCGCAGTAGTCTCCTGGTGTGCCAGTAACTGTTGCAGGACCTGTTTCGATATCATCAATGTAATATGTGCCATCAGCAGTAATAGGACTGTCTGATTGATCATTGTCTGGCTTAATTACCAACTGATTATATGCATCCGCACTTACTGGGAATCCAGTGAAAGGAACTTCTACTTGCGTCCACTCATTTGCATTTTCAATTGTTGCAAACTGAGGCGCAGGATTTCCTAAAGCATCCGGATTAGGGTTAAGGATCAATTCAAACCTGAATACCACGTTTGCTTTTGTAGAGTATACTTTCAGTTTCAATACATCATCCGTGAAATCCAAAGCACTAGAGAAGGTATTTTGAATACCACCAAAGAATTCTGCACCATTGGTCTTATCAACTTTTAGCACATAATCTGAAGTATTGATTCCCTCTTTGAATGGATTAGCTACGAGTTCAGAACTTAATCCAGTTCCAAAATTTTGACTTGCAAGGAATGTTTCACACGCTTCGAACGTAACGGGTGTTGTTGTAGCGGCTACAAGAGTTCCTGTACAACCACCTTGTCCTCCACCACCAGAAGCAGCTTCTTGCTTGATGTCATCGATGTAGAAATCTCCAGCAGCAGTGCCAGGACCATCAATGAATACGACCAATTTTTTATACGAACCAGCAGTACCGCTGAAATCAAATGTCAGGTCTTGCCATCCTGTACTAGCTGCGGTTGCAGATACTTCGATATCACCGGCTGTACCACTTTCAAACTTAACAAGCACAGGAATATCCGCAGTAGCGGTATTGAATCGCATAGAGATTTGCTTATCCGTAGCGAAATCAACCGCTGTTCCAAGTGCAAATGAAATTCCTTCGAAATTCACTCCAGCGTTCGTCACTTTTCCAACTTTATTGTTGGCATCCGCCGGATCTTCTGCCACTTCAAACGCCGCTCCATTAAATACATCCACTATTTCTTCTCCATCTTCGAAATCGAAAGGAAGAGTTGAAGTATTTTCTGCGGTAAGTTCAAGCGAAACGTTATCAAGTACCACTATACCTGCAGCAGCGCCCATATCAAATAGAACACGGCTTTCGGCATTATCAAAATTGGCAACAAATTCAAAACTGAATCGCTGGGTAGTAGATGTGATAGTCACTTCTTCCGTAACGTTTGTGAAAGGTTCTACATTGAGTCCAATACCTGCCAAAAGAGTCCTGGTCTCGTCTTCTGCAGAAGTAGAAGCATTGAAAGATAAGGTATAGGTGTTTCCAGCAGACATTGGAAGTACCTGGCTGATGTTTACATCAAAACTGTTTCCTGCAGTTGCTACATCAACAAATGCAAAACTGTTACCACCCTCTGTTCGAATGTCAAGTGCATTGCCAATCCAGGCTGTTTGATTTTCGGTTTCAAAATCTCCGTTCGTTAGAAGGCCATCATCAAAAGTCACTGTAACCGTTCTGGTTACTTCTGTTGCTTCATTGCCGGCAGCATCGCTTACATTGTAAGCAAGTGTATATTCTCCGGGAACCAACGTATCGACTTCTCCGGTTACTACAATGTCATCACTAATGTCACCATCCACATTATCATTGGCAGTAGCACCTGCATCAGTGTATTCTTCACCAATTTCTACTGATACGGCAGCATCACCAGTAAGCGTGATTACTGGTGCTTGTGTATCTACAGCAGCAGCATCAATTGTAACTTCCTCTGTTGCAGTATCAGATCCCCCGTCATTGGTAGCTGTTAAGGTCACGGTAAATGTGCCTGCTGTTGTATAATCCTTTGAAGGGCTTTCGAGATTGGAAGTTGCATCATCTCCAAAATCCCAGGAATATTCATTTCCAGTACCAGTTGAGGTGTTGGTAAATGTTACTGATGCACCATTCACAACAAAAGTAAAGCTCGCCACTGGCGGATCGACACCTCCATCGTCTTCAACACAGCTTGTTAGCAAGAGCGTTGCGCTCATCAAGCCGCACAACAGCACTTGTAATAGTCTAGTTTTCATCATTGTTTTACAGTTTTAGATTTAAGTTTTTTATTTTAATTATTGATACACCCTGACGTAATCAATCGTCATGGTTTGTGGAAATCGGGTATTGTCAGTTGGGTTTCCCACATAATTGCCACCTACTGCTACATTGAGAATTATGAAAAAATCTTTGTTATTAAAAACCCAGTTGTCAGGGTCAGGAAGACTTTGTGGGGTGAGTTGTTGATACAACCTGCCGTCTACGAAATAATCGATAAAATCCGGACCCCATTCTACCGCAAATACATGAAAATCTGTATCAAACCTTGAGTCAAGAATCTCGAAATCTTTAGTGATGGCTTCAGCTGCGGAATAACCAGGTCCATGAATCGAACCACTAATTACCCTAGGCTGCTGTCCCCTCAATTCCATGATGTCGATTTCCCCGGTTTGAGGCCAACCAACTTCGTTTACGTCTACTCCAAGCAACCAGAAGGCAGGCCACAACCCCTGACCAAAAGGAGTCTTGAGCCTTGCTTCAAATCTGCCATACGTTTGTTCTCTAAGCCCCTTAGTAGTGATTCTTGCAGAAGTAAAATTGCTGCCTTCAAAAGGTTCTGATATAGCTGTAATGACTAAGTTTCCACCGCCATCCAAAGACACATTTTCGGGTCTGTCTGTGTAATACTGTAGCTCTTGATTACCCCATCCGTCTACGCCATTGCCTATATCATAGGTCCAATTTGCAGCGTTGGGTAAGTCGCCTGAGGTTCCGTTGAATTCATCCTCCCAAACCAATTCGTAGTTACGGTCCGGAAGCTCATTGGAGTCATCACATCCAACCATTAGGAAAGATCCAAATACCAACACTAATGTTGTGATGATAATTGTTTTGTATGTTTTAATCGAAATCATAATTCTATAATGCTGTTTTCAAATTCGAATAGTTTCTATCTGTAGAAATAGACATTGTCTATATAGATGCTTGAGATAGTGCCGTCTGAGACGAAGAAGATGAGGTCTATATCATCGGGGGTTCCAATGCTTGCAAAATCTGTCATCGGAATATCATAGCTTACCCATTGCTCTTCTAACAGTGGGTTGTAGTTTTGGAGTTGCACAGAGGCTGAAGACTGTGTCGATCCGCCCCCGTCATTATTGATCAATTCAACCCGTAAGAAATCTGATGGATCAACCTCTTCCCGGACGTACACATCCAGGTGCATGTGGGTCATGCCGCTGGCATTGACAGTAGCTGCACCAAAAATATTGATGCTAACAAAATTCAAGTCCGTGTAGCTAATGATGTTGTCACCCAAGATGTCAATTGCTCCGCCTTGTGTTGTCGCAAAGAGGAAGAACCCATTGTAGTTGGCGACATTTACTTTATTGTAAACATCACTGAATATCGCTATGACATCATCTGCATCCCTTGCTGGCGGGGTGGGAGCAAAGTCAAAATCTCCTCTTGAGGTGACTGCTACTGAACCCAATGCTTCTAACTCGTTGGCTCCTTCACCTATACTTGCAGTGATTGTTGCTGAGCCAGAACTATTCAGCGTTATCACCCCATCATCACTCACACTTGCGACAGATTCGTTTGAAGTGTCGAAGTTGAAATATGCAGGAGCGGAATTTACAGAAACATCTGTTCCATCTACATTATAAATCACATTGGCGCCTGAAACTGGTATCGTGATCCCGTTAAATGCCGATTCGGTTTGATTATTCCCTCCAAAAATCTGTGGTAAAGGTTGAGCTACCTCCGGCAGGTTCTCGAACTTTATTTCATCTAACCAAAAAGTGTATCCAACTTCTTGTCCTTCAGGTCCTATTCCGCCTGCTGCGAATTGAAATACTCCTTTTTCACTCAATAGTTTGGATGGATCCGGAATTGGTATGATGAACTTTTTCCAATTCGTGGTGAAGTCAAGATTTGTCAAAAAGGCTCGATATACATCACCTTCAAAGTCTTGACCGAAACCTACTTCACCAATAGTTGCGGCCTGGGAGGATCTTGCGTAAAAGGTAAGTGCATTGTACTCAGATAAATTCCTGCCAATACCATCAATCCTGAAAATTGCACCAGCAAATCCTCCTCCCGGGTCATCTGCATTAGGGACATCAATTCGTATAGAGGCTTCACTCTCAAAACCCCCGCTTCGATCCACTGAAAAGACATCCGGCTTGGCGCCTAGATAAGGGAAGTAGAAATCGCTTCCTAAACCAATGAAGTTATCGATGAATACATCTGAAGTGTCAGGAAATAGAGCTAGTGGCAGTTCCTCTTCATCACGTGTACAACCAAGACAAAGAAGCACAAGCAGTAAATAGAGCGCTTTAAAATCTATCTTTTTCATGTTAGTGTTTTTTAATGCTTTTAAATGACTCATCAGTTTCCTAGGTTGATGTTCAGGTACGTCCTAAACTCCCATTCATTTCCATTCCCAAATCCTGGAGCAGTTGGGTCCGGAACCAGATTACCAAGGTTGTTAACTATTTGAGCGGGGTTATATCGAGGAGAATATTGATCCAGCGATCTCCACATGAATCTCATTCCAAGTTGAGTACTCGGAAGTAGGAACCAATCTGGCTTAGCAATGGAAGTCGAAATGTCTGCCATTAGCTGAAGCGGATAGGTTAAGTTGAAATCCCTATGGTAGTCAAAAGGTCCCCAATCGTTGACTTTGGCATGGGTAGAGAATTTCAATTTTTTGTAGATAACTCTCATATCACCTCCATACCGCTCTACAGTTCTTGGATCGGATCCGTTCGCCTGGCCATTACCTCCGTAGAGATTCGTAATGATTCCGAACTCAGGATTCAATTTTGAAACGACTCGGGCATTAACTTCCCAAAGATCTAAGGCAGGAGCAGCTCCTGCTGCTGGAGCAGGTATCCTCGCAGTTCCCGGAAAGATTACAGCTGCGTCTTGAGAAGTAGGAAGGTGTCGGTAAACAAAACCTATACTTGCTGCAAGTTTTGCATCTTCTGCTCGATCATTGTCCCACTCATACATCCAACTGCCTGGTGTAGGATCAAATGTTATAAGGAGCTCACCAGCAACTGTTTCTCTATTGCTTCTAACCACAAATGGATCATCTAGAATGTTTCGTAATCTCGCAGGTGCAGGTGCATCACCTGGAATTGGATCAATCAGCGGCTTTTGGTACATGAAGTTGGGTGCGACCTGTATTTTTCCAACATTGTAAGTGAATCCTGTGAAGAAATTATTTACGTTTCCAGATCCGAAATCTTTCAGTTTCCAACCTGTAAATGTTTGCGTGTAGTCTCCACCTGCGTTGGCTGCCAGCCCACGTGAAGAAGCCTGTCCATACCAATTGATTCTTCCTCCTTCGTAAGTCAGTTTGATTTTCCCACCCCAGGTATCGGAATTCTTAATTTCATCTTGTAAAACCTGGTAGTTACCAGCTTCTCCTCTTACTACCTGAAATCCTCGGCCAACAAGTGGCTGACCGCCCCACATACCTCCAAATTCAACTTCCATTTTTCCTAGCTCCGTTTTAGCATAGAGGGTTCCTCTACGGGTTTTTGGTTGCGGAACTGCGACCGAACTGACGGCAGCTCCAGGATCTTCTAGATCCTCATGAAAGATTGCTGTGACATCAAACTTCCATAGATGTTTGGTGTATTTGACGAGGATGGCCGGGTTAGCACCCCACCAAAGCTCAGGCCCGTAAGCGACTTTTAATCCGTTGAAAGTCTTTTTACCAGTTATTTCAAACCCATTGGGAGCAAGACCATTATAGATATCTATGTTAGGTCCGTAATTTGCTTCAGGATAAAGCCCGAAGAAATCCCCCTCATACCCCCAGTGATAGTGGCCTGTTCGATAGAATCCATCTAAGCTAAAAAGTTTGTGATCCCATGAATAGGAGGCTTGGTAAACCTGTACTCGGTTAGGATTTGTGGTAATGTTGTTTCCATTTTGAGTGACGAATGTTTGAGCTCTTCCCCTGTTTTCATAAAAAATTTCATTGATGGGATTCTGAGCAACATTACCAAGAATGTTAAAGGTAACATTAGCTCTAACATTGGCTTCAGGCTTTGCCTCAATACCAATGAAATAGGACTCCATTCGATCAAAACCAAGCTTATCAGGATATGTCTGATTGGTTGGGTCTGCGTTATTTGGAGTGGTAATCTTGTCTCCGCCTGTCATAAATGTGGTGAATTCAGCACGTATTTCGTTGACCCTAATTTTACCTCCATTTTCGCCAAGTAATGATGCTTTATCGCCACGTGCCTGCATCACTGCATTCGATATAATTATGTTGGAAAAATGATCGTCAATATCTCCCAGACTTGCACCTTCAGCATAAACATTATAGGAATGCGCTTCCTTTAAGACATAATAGGAAGCTCTTGGATAGAGGTTATAAAGTCCTCGCGAATTGGTTTGGCCTTTTGCACAGATTCCAAACCACTCTTCATTCATGTTATTCTCACCCTCCTGAAAATCGGATTGGTATCCTCCATTTGCCCATGAGGCATTATTGTCATGAATATCCAAATTCTTTGTTTGTCCATACTTCCACCATCCATCACTAAACTGGAAGGTAAATCCACCGATCGAATTACCTGCTTTTCCAAGTCCAGCCGCATTTTCATAGATTTCTCTCCAATTACCCAAATTGTAGTAGGCTTGAGAGGCTTGATCTTCTGCATTTTCCTTGGCATTGTAAGCGTCAGCACCAAATTCAGTAAACATGATGGGCTTATTAAGCTCGTTTTTTACACGGTCAAATGCATCAGTGAAAGAGATACCTCTATACATATTGACACCATAGATATCTACATCTTTACATTCCTCAGCGACAATTTCAGCGAATAGTAGATCTCCGTTACAGATTGCAACAGGATGAGAACCATCAATTTCTTTCATTTTTACAGCTGCCTCGTTCATCAAATTGTACATAGGCCGCCCTCTGCTTTCACCGATGAAGTTGATTCGTCCTTCATCATCTGGAAAATCTTCAGTTTCAGCTCCTGCCCAGAAAAGACCGTAATTGTTCTCGTTTCCTAATAAGAAAAGTAATAGTCCGGGAGTGTCTTTGTATTCTCGGGCCAGCTGAGTGACTTCTGAAAGTAACAAGGCTTTGGTATCATCATCCCTGTAATCTGTAATTGCCACCCAAGAACCATTGA
>JANQST010000271.1 GCA_028279155.1 Cyclobacteriaceae bacterium | reverse complement strand
CCTTGAAGTTCTTCATTTGGTGAAAATTGCTGATAGTACATCGATCTTCTGGATTCTCTTCGAATATCGAAGATTTTTCATACATAAACTATGATAGATGCTTTCAGGCATTAGTCTTTCGATTACTCCTGCGTATTAAAATTTAATGATTTCGATAATTGAACATCTCAAGTTTACTTTTCTGTATCACTTACTGCTTTTTATTGACTCAATCAACTCCTTGTTAAGCACTAAATAATTGTTCCTATTCCCATGCTCCTCTGCCAGTTTTGTTGAGATATTAGCAGCCTCTATTGCGTCTTCGTCACGATTCATATCTTTGAGAATTCGGGCTTTATAGTGATAATACCAATAAGGCTTTAAACCTTTAGCTTCTCCGGCACTGATGGCGCCATTGATCATATCCAAGGCTTTTTCATAATTGGCTTCATACTCATAGTAATACTGAGCGGCATGCCAATAGCGGGGCTTGGATGACTTAAGACTCACTTCCAATTGCTGTCTAAGTGTGGATCTAACATCTGTTTTAATGGGAATAGAGACTTTCCAATTTTCCCAACTTAACCGTAAATCAATACTCTCCGGCTTTACGTTGACAAACTGGCAAGTAAAAGTCTCAACGAAATCAGTATCACTCACCACCGGAATTTCTGCTCTGCAAATGTCTTTACCCATATCATACCCATCGGAACCCCAGTTTTCTAAGCCTTGATTAATGATTACCGTCCAGGTTTTTTTGTTAGGAATGGTATAGAGTACATATTCTCCGGAATCGACGGGGTTACCCATAATGTCCACTGGGCTGTGAAATTTGATTTTAGTGGGTGCATTAGCTCCTGTTCTCCATACTGAACCGTAAGGTTCTACATGTCCAATCATTTTGCGTCCTTTTGCGCCAGGTCTTGAGTAGGTCAGCTCTATTTTGGATAATCCAAAATCCTGAATGATGGTCTGCTTTGGACTTGGATTAGGTAAATTGACTTCTTGCGAAAACCCTTTATTCACCACGAGGCAAATGGCCATCAAAACAATGTATTTTGATCGTTTTAGAAATAGTTTCATCATTTAATTTGTTTAGTGTTGTTTTGATCTTTTTCTTTTCTTATAATATTCCCTTACTATTCGTTAGAGCACATAACTATTTCCAGTAATTTCATTAGCTAACGTAGTGAAAGGGCATCTACTATTATCTTGAAACTTTGAGAGAGCAATTATTTCCTTTTTGAAGCCATTGCCTTCACTTTTTTGATTTCTCCATTTTCTAGCAATTGCTGGTAAGCCTTGGATTCCATAGCATACAAGGCCACTTTACCATTTGCATCACTGTGCACTCCCCATCCATATCTCTTGGTCAGCGGTGATGATCTGAAACAGGGTTGACCTTTAGAGAAAAACATATCTCTTGCTTCCTTCCATTCATTTTCCGGGATCTCGTTTCTGATGGCGAATACCTTGAAGAACACATCGTCCGATGTATACTCATACGGGTGCTCGAAGAGCATATCAAATTGATAGTTCGCAATTGTTTTCTTGTCGCCCTTGAGCGGTGGCATTTCACCAGCAGATGCTGGACAATCCAAAGCAACCTCGATAAATGTATTTTGGTAGTTGGTAGTATGAATCTTCATGTAGCTAAGTGGTTAAGTCTTTAAGACTCTTCTAAAATAACTTTAATTTGAGCTAGAACAGAACTCCACCCACCTTGCGCAAGCGTATCCTTATACCTTTTTTGTCCTTCAGCTACTGCAGCATAGTCGCCTTGAGTAACCTTTAAGATTGTCTCATCTCCATTTGAAGACAAGGTGTAGGTAGCGGTTAGATAATTTTCTGGTGCGTCTTCATATTCTCCATGAGGATCGAAAGTTGTAAAAGCAAAGCACTTCTCTTTTTCAAACTGGAGGAGAGTACCTGTTACATATTCAACGCCGTCTTCGGCACCACGCCAGATCACTGGGCTCCCAAGCTTCCAATCACATTCTACTTCACACCCAAACATATATTTTTTTGTGATGGCAGGATCAATCAATGCCTCCCAAACTTTTGAAATAGGAGCATTGATGATCACCTCATCTTCAGTGTACAATTTCGACATACGTATTATTCTTTGTTAGCTCCAATTTTATAGCTCAGTCGTTGTAACCTGGTTATACTTCAAGGATTCTTTCTTATGGAATTAGGAGTTTTTCCGAATTTGGTGACGAACTGTTTGTGAAAGTGTTGCGGGGAAGAGTATCCTAGTTCACTGGAGATTTCCGCCACTGTTTTTTCCGTATCCAATAATATTTGCTTCGCATGATTCAACCTTCTACCTGTGAGATATTCAAATACGGTGCTGTGAAAAACTTCTTTGAATCCGTGCTTCAGCTTAAACTCATTTAATCCAACCTTCCTGGCTACCTCTGTCAGATTGGGAGGACTGGTCATTCGTTCATTGATGAAATCCCTGGCAGCTATAATCTTTTCCTTATCCGCACTGGTTTTGATATGCCGATATAAAGTTTGATTCAGCTTTTTGTAGTTGTCTACACAGAGCACCAGCAGTTCCAGGCTTTTAGCTAGAAGAAACACTTTCTTTAACTGTCCGGTGTAAGGATTTGGCAAGACTTCATCTATTACTTGTTGAATTTTGGTATCGATGGTACCCCAAGCTGGTGAAAGTATAGAGCTATTACCGCTTATAACCTGCTCTACAAATTGATCTAAAAGCGGATCACCATCACTGACAAACGATATGAAAACTTCCTTTGGGAAATCGACTCCAAAGGTTTCTATCTCCAGTGTTTTATTCTGTATTGTGAGATCTATTCCTTTTGAATACATAAGGTTGTGGTGACCTCCGGCCAGGTCGAAGGATTGGTCCAATTGCTTATAAGTGAATTGATAATCTCCTTTTAAACCAAAATGTAGTCGCACGTATTCGTTATCGTTTGAAGCTTTATGAGTAGAGAAATCTTCAAAAGTAGAGGATGCATAACCCATCCGAATGCCGTTGAATTCCCAGTTTTGAGTGCTGGCTTTGTCTTTTATGGATACATATTTTTCAGACATATGAGTCAGTTGTCCTAGATCAAGTGAAAGATACCTTTATATTCATTAGAACTCAAGTAGTCAACCTTCATTTGCGGGAATGCTGTTTCAACATTCTTAGGATAAGCTAGTGGCATGTTTAGGCTAACCTCACACTTGCGTCACCTGGTCCCAAACCAGGAATCCTTTATGCAGCTTCTTTTTTTCTCTGGTCAATCACCTTTGCATAGACCTGGGTGGTCTTTACATTCAGGAAGGCAGACGAAATAGCCAAAGATTGAATTAAATCAAGAAAGGTGGTAGCTACTTATTTGAATTGGAGTCAATTCAGAGACTCGCGCTGTGAATGTACTCCTTAGGGCTCATTCCCGTTTTCTTCTTAAAAAGACGCGAGAAGTATTGAGGGTATTCAAAACCAAGTTTGTAAGCCGTTTCAGAGATAGATGCGTTTGGTTCAAGCAACAAATTCTTAGCTTCTTCAATAAGGAATAGGTTGATCTGGTCTACAGCTGTTTTCCCTG
>JANQST010000268.1 GCA_028279155.1 Cyclobacteriaceae bacterium | reverse complement strand
ATCTGACTTTTCCGGGTTAAGTGATTTTCGAAGCTCGTTAGCTATTTCTTCCAGGCGAGATTTATTTGAAGATGCGTTCGCTACTTTGCCGATAAGGTCAAGCGCTTCTTGTTGGTCTTTTTTTATTTCTTCAATAAATAGTTTCCAAGCAGCTTCTTTTGATTTTTTGGCATCTGATTTTGCAGCTTTTTCGATCTCATCAAGCTCAGTAGGAGTTGCAAGCTTTTCAGCTTCAATCCACTCTCTCATCTTAAGAATGCAATCATGTTCCTTCTCCCATTCTAGGCGCTCCTTGGATTTGTATCGCTCATGAGATCCGGAAGTTGAGTGCCCCTGAGGCTGAGTGATTTCAGTGACATGGATCAAACATGGGATGTGCGTTTTTCGGGTTATAGATACAGCTTTTTGATAGGTTTCCAATAGTGCAGGGTAATCCCAACCCCTTACTGTCAGGATTTCAAAGCCAGGCTTTTCTTTCGTTCGTTGGAAGCCAGCCAGTGCTTCTGAAATGCTCTCTTTCACTGTGTGATACTTCTGCGGAACAGAAATCCCATATTCATCATCCCAGATAGACATTATTACCGGAGCTTGTAAAACGCCTGCTGCATTCATCGTTTCCCAAAATGGACCTTCTGAGGTGGAAGCATTACCAATGGTTCCAAAAGCGATCTCATCTCCATTGATGGAGAAGTCTTCAAGGTCTTTGAGATCCTTGTTCTCACGATACAGTTTTGAAGCGTATGCCAGGCCCAATAATCTTGGCATTTGGCCTGCGGTTGGCGAAATATCCGAGCTCGAATTCTTCTTATCTGTTTGAGTAAGCCATTCACCTTTTTCATTGAGGTACCTTGTGCCAAAATGACCATTCATCATTCTTCCGGCCGAGGCAGGTTCAGCATCCACATCTGTGTGAGCATACAACTGGGCGAAAAACTGCTGAGTTGTTAGTTGTCCAATTGCCATCATGAATGTTTGATCACGATAGTATCCTGATCTCCAATCTCCGTTCCGGAAATATTTGGCCATCGCGATTTGTGGTATTTCTTTACCATCTCCAAAAATTCCAAACTTGGCTTTGCCCATGAATACCTCTTTGCGGCCCATTAAGCTTGCTTCACGACTCTCTATAGCAAGTCGATAATCACCAAGAATCTCTTCTTTCGAAATAGATAGATTGACTTTACTCTTGACTTTTCCCATACACTAAAATTTGAAACACCAACCGAGGAGATTGTTTTCAAATATACTCAAATTAGCCCACTTTTTAAAGTCATAGTTCAATATATAAGTAGGATTGATGTTCCTTTAATGTATGTATTAAAAATAATATATTGAAATACAATAATAATCAAAATATTATATTGATATTATAAAGAAACGAATGTTTCAAATTTTGTATTCAAAATACATACTTTTTCTCTGGTTTACACCACTTATATTTGCCATCCTTAACAGAAAGTATCATGATTATAGGCGTTCCAAAAGAGATAAAAAACAACGAAAATAGAGTTGCATTGACTCCATCCGGAGTGGTTGAATTAACAAAACGAGGACATGAGGTTTATGTGCAATCGACCGCTGGAATTGGAAGTGGGTTTGAGGATGATGCTTATGTACAAGCTGGCGCGAACATTTTACCAACTATTGAAGCTACTTATGAGAAAGCTGAAATGATCATGAAGGTGAAAGAGCCAATTGAGCCTGAATACAAACTATGCAAGAAGGATCAGTTGTTGTTTACCTACTTTCATTTTGCCTCATACGAACCATTAACAAAAGCGATGATCGATAGTGGCTCGGTTTGCCTGGCGTATGAAACGGTTGAAAAAGAGGATCGTTCGCTTCCACTTTTGGTGCCAATGTCTGAGGTGGCTGGAAGAATGGCTATACAAGAAGGAGCTAAATATTTGGAGAAACCTTTGAAAGGAAGAGGAATTCTTCTAGGTGGAGTACCAGGGGTTAGGCCAGCAAAGGTGATGATATTAGGAGGTGGTGTTGTTGGGACCAATGCCGCAAAAATGGCAGCCGGAATGGGAGCAGATGTGACCATTTTGGATTTGAATCTGCCTCGACTAAGGTACCTGGATGATGTAATGCCAGCCAATGTCAATACCTACATGAGTAGTGAATACCATATTAGAGAATTGATTGGTAGTCATGATTTGATCGTAGGTGCAGTCTTGATACCAGGTGCAAAAGCACCAAGTCTTATAACCCGTGATATGCTTAAGGAAATGAGACCGGGGACAGTTCTTGTCGATGTTGCAGTAGATCAGGGGGGATGTATTGAAACATGTAAACCTACGACTCATGAAGATCCAATATTCATTATTGATGATGTTGTGCACTATTGTGTGGCCAACATGCCTGGGGCTGTACCATATACTTCAACCTTGGCGTTGACAAATGCCACACTACCTTATGCAATAGAGCTTGCCAATAAGGGATGGAAAAAGGCATGTCAGGAAAGCAAAGAACTTAGATTAGGATTGAATGTGATCAATGGTGAAGTTGTTTATAAAGGAGTATCTGATGCATTTAATCTTCCTTATACAGATGTCTCAAAATTCCTGTGAGGATTTTAGAAAATTGACATAAAGCCCGGTAACTCCGGGCTTTTTTTTGCCTTGATGTTGACAAAAAGTAGGATTTGTTATCAATAGTTAACAACCAACAAATTGATGAAAAAGACAACCAACAAGAAAGTAGCAGTGCTGATTTTAAAGCTGCTTTTCCTCGCGATCGTTTTGTTGTCATTCAATATTCCAAACCCTTAAATCAGGCAATTCACTGGTGTATATGATATTGCCTTCGGAAGGCTCTCAACAGATTTTTTTCCAATAATTTGATCTGCAATTAGGAATATAATATATTTACTTTGCAATTAGGAAATATATGAAACGTACAAACCTTGGTGAGTTTGAAGAATTTGTGTTACTGGTAATAGGAGCACTAGGAGAAAACGAAGCATACGGAGTCTCAATTAAAAATGAAATACGAAATAGAACAGGCCGAAACCCAAGCGTTGGAGCTTTGCATTCTGCATTGTACCGTCTTGAGGATAAAAAAATGGTTACTTCAGAGATTGGAGGAGCAACGGCTGAACGTGGCGGAAGGAGGAAAAAATATTATGCACTAACGGATTCAGGCAGGCAAGCACTTATTGTAGCCAACGAATTGCGGTCTGAACTTTTTAAGATGATCCCAGGACTGGTCAAATGAGTAGGCGACCTCCATATTGGATTGATTGGCTACTTGATAGAATGCTAAGTGGTGAACAGGCTGAAATCATCAAAGGAGATCTCGAAGAAGGGTATAATGATCTGGTGAGAAAGAGAGGAGTTCGATCTGCTAATTGGTCTTATTTTTTTGAAGCAGTAAGCTTGACACGTCTCACTATTCTAAAAAGAAATAAAAACAAAACTCTCAATAATATGGACTTACTATTTTATAACTGGAAGATCACCAGACGAGTGTTGGTACGTGATAAGTACACTTCTTTAATAAATATTCTGGGCCTTGCCATTGGATTTGCCTCCGTGTTGTTGGCTTGGCTTTACATTAAAAATGAGAGCCAATACGATCAATTTATTGAGGCTCCGGATAGAACCGTTCGAATTGGCTCTCACTGGTCACAGGCGGGGAGGTATGCGAAAACTCCATTTCCTGTTGCTCCGGCAATGTTGGATGAATATGCCTATGTCAACGATTTTTTCAGAGTTATTAAGATCACCACAGATGACGGTTCAGGTATTCCTGTGATGATTGGTGATCAAAAATTCATGGAAGGCGGGATGTTGTCTGTAGATAGGTCTTTTCTGAAAATTTATAACCTAAAATTTTTGAAAGGAAATCCGGATCAAGCCTTAAAAGATCCACTAAGCCTTTTGCTTTCAGAGCGAGCCGCAGCGAAATATTTTGGGCCTGAAAATCCAATTGGAAAAACTATTAAGGTAGAGGGGAAATATGATATGGTGGTCACTGGGGTGGTGGAGAACATTCATCACAAAAGTCACC
>JANQST010000532.1 GCA_028279155.1 Cyclobacteriaceae bacterium | reverse complement strand
AAAGAATGAATTAAATAGGATCAACGGGGTTAAGGAGGTTGCTTTCTCATCAGACGTTCCGGGGGCACAGATTGATTGGAGAGGTAGTTCATTTCTGCTCAATAAGCCAAATGAGCGGATGATTGTGTTTAAAATGACGGTTGATGATGGATACCTCGATTTCTTGAAGGTTAAATTCCTTGCAGGCAGAAATTTTTATAATGAAGCTGATAGTATGTCTGTTATCATCAATGAGGAAACCATGCACCTCTATGGTTTCAAAAATCCTGAAGATGCGCTCAATCAGCGGGTTCGTTTTTCTGGGCTTGATACACTGAGGATTGTAGGGGTAATCGAAAATTTTTACCAGGAATCGCTAAGAGAATCATTCAAACCTACCGCTTACCTGAGAATCAACGCAGAGCTTCGCTATATGTCGGTACGTGTGAGCAGTCAAAATACCCGGGCTTTCTTAGATGAAGCAGAAACCCATTTTAGTTCCGTATTTCCGAGCCTACCATTTTCATACACATTTATGGATGATTTACTTGAAATTCGACATGATAGAGAAGCAAAGTTTCAATGGTTGTTTAATGCGTTTTCGGGACTGGCCATTTTTCTTTCATTTCTAGGGTTACTTGGTCTTGCATTCTACACCACTTCTAAACGGAAGAAAGAAGCCGGGATTCGGAAGGTACTTGGTTCATCTACCAGTTTAATTGTTCAACTGGTATTCAAAGACTTTGCAAAACTGGTTCTGTTAGGAAACATCCTTGCGGTACCCATTCTTTGGATGCTATCCAATCAATGGCTCAATCAATTTGCTTTTCATGTGAACTTTTCCTGGCTGATACCACTGGCGACAGTTTTCATTAGCGTAGTTTTTGCTTTTTGTTTCACATTCTTCCACTTGGTGAAATTGGGGAGCGTGAATCCTGTTGAGGTGTTGAAGGATGAGTAAGAAATTGATTAACCACGAAGGACACAAAGATTTCGCGAAGTACCAAAGTTTGAGAAAATGTTTAACCACGAAGAACACGAAGATTTCACGAAGGACACAGATTTAGATAATCCTTAGTGGGTCTTTGTGCTCTTTGTGGTTTAGTTATCAATAACAGCCGTTGCTTCGATCTCAATCAGCATTTTTGGATCTATTAAAGCAGACACCTCAACCATAGCTGTGGCCGGTTTGATTTTCCCAAAATACTCTCCGTGAGCTTTTCCGAATTCCTCCCATAAAGAAATGTCAGTCACAAACATCCGGGTTCGAACTACATCTTCCAGCCTGGCTCCAGCACGTGTCAGTGTTTCTTCGATGATCTCTAAACACACTTTTGCTTGCTCATATCCCGTTTCCCCCACAGTTTCTCCATTTCTTACCGGCGCAGTACCAGAAATCTCAATTGTATTTCCAATCCGTACAGCCCTGCTATATCCAACCTTATCTTCCCACGGGGCACCAGTTCCAAAGAGTTCTTTTTTCATCTAAGCGTTTTTATGAACATGTACATCCATTTGAGGGAAAGGAATATTTAGTCCTTCGTCGGCAAATTTCTTATATACCTTTTCATTCATGTCGAAGAAGACACCCCAATAATCAGCGGACTCGACCCAAACTCTTACAACGAAATTCACTGAACTATCAGCCAATTCTGAAAGGGCAATAAATGGTTCAGGATCACTCAATATTCGCTCATCCGCTTTGATCAACCCCATCAAAACTTCCCTGGTCTTTCCGGCATTGTCGCCATAGCCCACACCAAAGGTCCAGTCCACCCTTCGTCGGGGCTCAGTCGAATAGTTGGTCATTGAAGAATTGGCAAGGTCCCCATTGGGAATAATGATGGTTTTGTTGTCAGGCGTCTTCAGGAAGGTATTGAATATCTGAATGGAATTGATCGTTCCGGAGTAACCGGCAGCCTCAACAAAGTCACCTACTTTGAATGGTTTCAGCAAGAGGATGATCACTCCGCCGGCGAAGTTCTGAAGAGTGCCTTGAAGCGCCAGACCAATTGCAAGACCCATGGCACCTAGTACTGCTACAAAGCTTGTGGCTTCCACACCCACCATACCAATCACAGAAATGATCAGCATGACTTTCAAAATGGTGGAGATCAGCGATTTTAGAAAAGGTGCAAGCGAGGGGTCTACTTTTCGCTTGTCCATGCCTCGACCTATTCCTCTTGTGATGATTCCAATAATCCATAACCCAAGGATCAGGGTCACGATTGCAAGGACGAGGCTCGGGCCATATTCCCAAACAAGATTTATCAACAGGTCGGCATACTTGGTTGCTTCAGTGGTTACTTCATTCATAAGTGATTAGGATTATTTCTTTTGGTCAAATTAAACTTCAATTAACCATTTATGTAAAAAACGACCAAGTTTTTTGAGGTCATCGGGCCTTTGGAATGTTTAGTAAAACAGGATTCATTAAAAAACCTATTTTTGTCGACTCCTAACTAAAAATGAAAATAGATGCGCGAACTGAACGATTTCCTTTCTTTAATCAATAGCTATATAGGAGGAGCCTGGTGGTTTCCTTATGCCTTACTTGGCACTGGCCTGTTCTTTACCATCTATTTGAAGTTTCCTCAGATTCGATATTTCAGGTTTGCATTCAAAGTAGTTAAGGGAAAATTTGATAAAAAAGGGGATGAGGGGGATACTTCGCACTTCCAGGCTTTAACTACAGCGCTTTCCGGGACAGTCGGAACAGGAAATATTGCAGGTGTGGCGCTTGCAGTTCACATTGGTGGCCCAGCCGCTTTGTTCTGGATGTTGATGACTGCTGCAGTGGGTATGTGTACCAAGTTTGTGGAGGTAACATTGTCACACAAGTACAGGGAAAAAACTGCTGACGGTACCATGGCTGGAGGTCCAATGTACTACATGAAGAACAAGCTTAATATGGGATGGCTTGCGGCGATCTTTGCTGCGGCAACCGTATTATCCTCTTTCGGAACAGGATCACTACCACAGATTAATAGCATTGCTGATTCGATGAATTCAGTGTTTGGTTTGGATGAGATGCTAGTTGGAGGAATCCTGGCAATCCTTCTTGGACTGGTTATTATCGGGGGCATCAAAAGAATTGCTGCAGTTACATCAAGGCTTGTTCCTACAATGGCAATTATTTATTTCTTAGGTGCTTTTGCGGTGATCTTTTATAACGCTGGAAATATTATTCCATCACTTATTTCTGTTTTTGCTGACATCTTCACTGGTTCAGCCGCCACAGGAGGTTTTGTTGGCGCATCTATCGCTTTTGCATTCAACAGGGGTGTAGGAAGAGGATTGTTCTCCAATGAGGCTGGACAAGGTAGTGCGCCAATTGCACACGCGGCTGCTAAAGCCCATGAACCAGTTTCTGAAGGACTAGTAGCAATACTTGAGCCGTTCATTGATACAATCGTGATATGCACAATCACTGGTTTGGTCTTACTTTCTTCCGGTGTCTGGAAAGAAAAACATAATAACCAGTTTGATTATACGGACCTCTCTGTTGTCAATGCTGTATTGACTGACAAAACAGATGATGGAATGCAACAATTGTACGGGCACATTAGTGGTGAAAATACTGTACCTCTTTTCAGTGGAGACCTTGAAGTTGTGAATGGCGAAATTCAAAATGAAGTTTCAATAATTAATGCAAGATCTCTTGCAGAAGAAGTTACCCTTTCTCTTGACGGAAATCCAATTACGGGATCGGTAAGCATTAACAATGGAAAGCCGGATGATACGAACGTGATATTTGAAGGAAACTCACTTGTTCATAGTTCTCCGCTTACAGCTGAAGCATTTACTCGTGGCTTCTTTGGTGATGCCGGGAAATACATTGTATCCATTGGCTTGCTTCTGTTTGCTTTCAGTACTGCGATCAGCTGGTCATATTATGGTGATAGAGCGATGACGTATCTTTTTGGCCCCAAGTCTGTGAAGTATTATCGAATGGTTTACGTCATTGCATTTTTCATTGCATCATTTGCCGATACCACGATCATTTGGACCTTGTCTGGTATTACTATCGCGGTTATGACATTGCCCAACTTATTCGGGATTATCATGCTTAGAAAAGACATGAAAAATACAGTGAACGAATATTGGGATACGTTCAAAGAGGAATGGCCGGAAGAAAAAACTCCAGAATAGCATTTTGCTTTTGGGCAATAGGGTCTATTGTCCTTTACTTAAATCCCTCTTTTTTGTTTGCTCAACAAGAGACTGAGGAAGATTCATTAAAGAATTGGACAACGTTGCAGGAAGTTGAGGTAAATGCGCTTGCGCTCTCCAATACAAAATTTGAGTACGGAGGGATGATTGGGACAATCGAGGGAAAGAAGTTGGCGCTTTCCGATCCTACCATCGCTGCGGTTGAAATGAACAAAATCCCCGGGGTGTATTGGCACTCCGGAGCTTTGAATACCAACCGAATAACCATTCGGGGCATCGGTTCGAGATCACCTTTTTCTACGAATAAGATTCGGGCGTATTATGGAGATATTCCATTAACAGATGGTGGTGGAGAAACAACGCTAGAGGACATTGATTTGAATTTTGTTGGAGGAATGGAAGTCCAAAAGGGGGCGAATTCAAGTCTTTACGGTTCCGGACTAGGCGGGACCATTTTTTTAAAGGAGCCATCCATTCCTGAAAATTCAATGGAAGTAAATGGTGGACTCGGTTCGTATGGTTTGGTTCGGGCCGGAGTAAGAGGAAGTATAGCTGTGACTGATGGTGTGCTCAGAATGGGATATCAATCGCTACAAAGTGATGGTTATCGCGACAATAACTCCTTTGACCGACAAACACTGTTCATTTCTTCCAACGTGAACCTGGGAAACAACAAAATAAGCTTCCTGGGACTATTCTTGGAGCAGCGTGCCTTCATACCAAGTTCTCTGGGAATTTCTGATTTTAACAACAATCCTGAAAATGCAGCCTTTACCTGGGGAGCAGCGCGAGGCTTTGAAGACTATGAACGATGGCTTGCCGGCGTTTCATGGGAGCGAAGTTTTGCCGGAGGTTCCAAATTGGTTTCCAGTATTTATACAGTGGGTCGAGATGCATTCGAGCCAAGACCGTTCAATATTTTACAAGAGAAAAA
The DNA here is from genome assembly GCA_028279155.1 of Cyclobacteriaceae bacterium. Classification (GTDB taxonomy): domain Bacteria; phylum Bacteroidota; class Bacteroidia; order Cytophagales; family Cyclobacteriaceae; genus Ekhidna. The sequence continues at coordinate 7,972 of JANQST010000532.1, read as the reverse complement.
CCAAGGGTTTGGCATTCGATCCAGATATGAAAACAACTTCGAGAAATGGTCTTTCCACGCCGGATTTGAGGCTTATGGGGATGTTTATGAATCAAAAACATTCGAGAATCTACAACCGACCAATGGAAGTGAGCAAGGGCCAATCTTAACCGAAGTGCAACAACCTAGGCGGTATGTGAATCTCTTTTCCGAGTCAAGATTTGATTTGAGTTCTTCAATGACGGTTTCAGCTGGCGTTAATGTCAACCTAACCTCTTATAAAATTGAAAACAGCTTGCCTGCGACTTTGGAGTCAGATAACACATTGAGTCCGATTATCTCTCCAAGAATCTCATTTAATTATGGCTTGAATTCATCGATGAATCTATTTGCAACATTAAGCCGTGGATTTTCTCCGCTCTCTGTTGATGATTCCACAAATCCGGATGGATCACTGAATGCTGACATCAAACCTGAGACAGGGTGGAATCGGGAAATTGGTTTTAAGCTGGCAGATGGAAGGACGAACCTGGAACTTTCACTCTACTCCATGGACATCAGAAACTTGCTTGTGACCAGGAGAACGGCGCAAGACATTATTTTTGGTGTTAATGCGGGAAGAACACTTCATAATGGAATTGAGCTTGATATAGAGTCCCTGGTTCTCAACAAAGGGAATAGTCAACTCATTGCAGATCTTAGCTATTCGTTTTCTCATTTTGAGTTCAAAGAATTTATCGATGATCAGGATGATTTTTCAGGAAATCAGTTGACCGGAGTTCCCAGGCACCAGTTGAGTGTTGACTTCAGATATGAAATTAAATGGTTTTATTCCGGAATAGGGTATCAATTGGTGGATGAAATCCCGATAACAGATAGCAATGATCAGTTTTCTGAAAGCTACAAGCTGGTCAATTTTTTTGCAGGTTCAACTATTTCTATCAATGAAAAATTCGAATTCGACTTGCTATTTCGGCTGAATAATGCCTTTGACGAGAAGTATGCTTCGATGCTTTCGATTAACGCAGGGGCCTTTGGTGGAAATGAACCCCGCTATTACTATCCCGGATTACCGATCAACTACCAGGCAAGTGCATCAGTGAAATACAAATTATGAACCAAGATTAGCTTGAACCTTCTTTGGTAGCTTGTTTCTGATGATGGTGTAGGACTTATCCAATATCTCCTTCCACTTTTGATCGCTTAACGAACCAATATCATCGATGGCTATCCATTTATTTCTGGCCAGGTAAGGAGCTGGTTTCATACCCGGCGAGTCACTCATTTCTTCAAAATCTTCATCAGATACTTTAAAGGATGTATTTATGGGTGTTTGGTCCAATCCGAAAATGGCATACATCTTAGTACCAACCATAAACGTCAGGTGCTCGCCCCATTTCATCCCTTCAGTGGTTCCCGGTAGAGTTAAGCAATATTCACGAATCTCTTCAATTCCCATAGCGAGGATTTCCTTCAGCAAAAGCTTTGAAATCTTCCATAAAGGTATAACTCTGCTTACTAAAAGCCTTTTTTCCCATAAAGAATACCATGAGTTTCATGAAACCAGAAAACTGAAATTCAGATTCTGAGACCCATCTGGTCTTATCACCTTCCTCTTTGAAATAATTTTTCTGAATGTTATAGACACCTTTGGTCTCATAAGTCGTGTGCATCTTTTCTGGTAAATCCATTTCGATGATGGTTTCTACCATTTCGATTTCTCTTTTTCCCATCTTGTACTTCAGATTGGATTTCGATCCGGCTTTTCCCAGGTCACCCTCAAATGTAGAAAAACTGACAAATCCCTTTTGCCAAAATTTCATGTTGTCAGGGTTGTCAAATAATTCAATGACCTTTTCTCTGGGTTGATCTATGATGATTTCATTCGAGTATTTCATGTTGCTTTTTTTATCAATTTTAGGTGGGAAGAACCGGATAGTCAATAGCTGAAAATCAAATACTGAAAAATCATTCGAAAGGATGATACCTGAAAATTTGAATTCGTAGACGAGATGTAGACTATTAATTCATTATCAAGGGTTGACTTAAATCTAGATTTACTTTCCTGATTAAGCTCGTCTGGTGACTTCCGTTAAGAAGTATTCTTTGGTAGTGTTTTCGCTACAATTCCTGTTCTCTGGTTATTCTCAGTCAATAGCTGTGGAACAGTTTGATTCACCACCTGTAACCTTGCATGATTTCAGTGGAAGCAGTGCTGGCTGGTTTTCCAATTGGATGAATCAAAATGATTATACAGGCGCTGGTGGTTACAGTATTGTTGATGCTCAACCGATGACTCATCCAAATGTATCGGGCATAGGAAATTATTGTGTCGGAGGAGGTGATTTTACTTCTACTGGTCGCTATTTTGATGTTGGAGGTTCTTTTGGAGACTTTGAAGATGCAAATGGACGAATCGGTGTCGGGACGATTTACTTCACATTTTTAATTCGCAAAGAGGAAGATAACGATACTCCCATCGAGATCATTTTTGCTGATGATCCTGTTACCGCATGGGCTATAAATGAAGAGCTTATCAAAATAGGATATTTTGGTCTTCCGTCAAATTTTGGGGGTGACAGGTATTGGTCCGTGGCAGCCTTTAATGAATCAGTCATTGATTTGAGTGGTACCACAATTACGATTGGTCAGACCTACTATGTTGTTGTTGAAATAAATTTTGATGTTACAACCACCATAAATATGTGGGTGGACCCAATAAACGGAGAGCCGGATTTACTTAGTCCTGATGCATCCGTAAGCTCAACGGAAGACCTTGGTTTTTGGAATATCGTCTTATTTTTTGAAGCAGCTGGCACTGGTCATGGCTCATTTGATGAGTTTTTCTTTTCAGATGAACTCGAAGCAGTTCTACCTGTTGAATTGGTTTCTTTCGAGGCATTTTCCATTGAAAAGGGAATTAAGCTCATATGGACAACAGCTACAGAAATTTCGAATGAACGATTTATTATCGAACGCTCTAATGACGGTCTTCAATGGCATCAGATTGGAGAAGTTGCTGGAAATGGTAATAGTAGTGAGCTGATCGACTACTCATTTGAAGACTTTCATCCATTTCAAGGAATAAATTATTATCGATTAGTTCAGGTTGACTATGACGGGCAACAATCGATTTCTGAAATTGTAAAAGCAATAAACGAGCCTTCCATATCTAGTATTCAGATTTATCAAAATGGAAATGTGTTGAAGGTTAATGCTGCCAGCACAATCTCGGAAATAACTTTTATTGATCTATCGGGGAGGAGATTGTCCAAGTACAATACCAGAGATAATAAAGTTGAAATTCCAATAGTTTTCAAGAAAGATATGATGTATATCGTTCACGTAAAAACTGATCAAACGATCTTGAGAGAACGACTTTTTATTCGCTAACTACTTCTTTTTAGAGGACTTAGCTTCCTTGTTGAAAACCAAACACTGATCAATCCAGGCGGACAATTCTTCATCTAGATCCCAACCTTCTGAACTGACAAAAGCGTATCCTTTCATCGGACGTTTGGTAAAATCCATGACCCGGGCACCAGGTCTGCTCAGGAATTTCTTCATAAACGTGTGGACCGATTCGTGCCATAAGGTCTTCCTTGACCACCCCCACACACATCTTATCATCAACCATAATGCAAAGGCCTCCCATCATTTTCTTTTCAGAAAAATTAACCTTTCGCTCATTCAGCGCCTGTCTTAATTTGTCAGCAAGCAGTTCATTGTAAGCCATTGTCCTGTTTTATTAGAATAACGAACCAGATTGTTGTGGCGGGACAATACCCAGGTGTCTATAAGCCAGTTCTGTGGCTTCTCGTCCTCGGGAAGTTCTTTTGATGTAGCCTTCCTGGATTAGAAATGGCTCATATACCTCTTCGATTGTTTCAGCCTCTTCACCACAGGCTGTTGCGATTGTTCCAAGACCAACCGGGCCTCCTTTGAATTTATTGATGATGGTAGAAAGGATTCGGTTATCCATTTCATCTAATCCGTGATCATCCACATCCAGTGCATTAAGCGCCATTTTTGCAATTTCCATTGTAATGGCACCATCGCCTTTTATCTGCGCAAAATCCCGTGTTCGTCTAAGGAGGTTATTGGCAATCCTTGGGGTGCCTCTGCTTCTACGAGCTATTTCATGTGCTGCTTCTTCGTCGATAATCGAATCCAGGATGTCTGCGGATCTTCCAACTATTCCAGTCAATAATTTAGCATCGTAATATTCAAGCCGCGAATTAATCCCAAACCTGGCTCGAAGCGGAGCAGTTAAGAGCCCCGACCTTGTAGTGGCGCCAATCAACGTAAACGGATGAAGCTCAATTTGAACCGAACGTGCATTGGGACCGGAATCGAGCATGATATCAATCCGGTAGTCTTCCATGGCAGAATACAGGTATTCCTCAACCACAGGATTCAACCGATGGATTTCATCAATGAACAGAACGTCATGTGTTTCAAGGTTGGTCAGTAATCCGGCAAGTTCTCCGGCTTTGTCCAGCACAGGACCAGACGTCACTTTGATGTTGGCTTGAAGTTCATTGGCAATGATATGAGAGAGTGTTGTCTTTCCTAGCCCTGGTGGGCCATGCAGCAGAACATGATCCAAAGGTTCTGTTCTTTGCCTTGCGGCTTCCACGAATATTTTGAGGTTTTCAACAACTTTATCTTGTCCTGCGAAATCCTGAAACGAGAGTGGCCTTAGCGCTTTTTCAAACTCCTTTTCTTCCGGGTTCATTCCCTCATCGCCCTGTTGTAGGTAATCTTCTCTCATTTATTTTTCAAATATAGTTGAACCAGAATTTGATATTGATTGAATTATCATTGCAAAAAAATATACCTGTGAAGAAAGCTGCACTTATCGGGCTAGGACTTGCATTAATCATTGCTTTTTTGTGGCGTTCTTGTACCCAGGAAAGTAGATCTGAGCAAACCCATTTAACAGGCTTCACCATGGGTACGATTGTTTACAATGTCAAGTACCTTGGAGGAACCAACGATCTTAAGAATGAGATCGATTTGGTTTTGAACGAGCTCAATCAATCACTTTCTACCTACATCCCTGATTCTGAAATTTCGCAACTGAATGCCGAAGGCCAACTGAACTTCGAGTCAGATTATTTCTATCCGGTTTTACGGATAAGCAATGAAGTTTTTCTAAAAACAGACCAAACATTCGATCCAAGTATTGGTCCTTTGGTGCAGGCCTGGGGTTTCGGTCCTGATAAGAAAATTCCTGAGATGAGTCAAGCAAGTGTTGATTCATTGATGTTAATTGTTGGGTTCGAAAATGTTGTTTTTGATGAGCATTCGGTATCCATACCAGTGAACTTTCAATTGGATTTTGGTGCTATCGCAAAGGGATATGCTGTTGATTTGGTGGCGGAATTACTTGAAGAGAAGAACATTCACAACTATATGGTTGAGATTGGTGGTGAAGTGAGGTGCAAAGGGATGAATGAAAAAGAAAAGACCTGGACGCTTGGTATTGAAGATCCAACGGTTGATCGAAATGAAAGAAAGTTATATGCTGTTGCGCGACTTAAAGATCGATCATTGGCAACCTCAGGCAATTACCGAAACTACTATGAAAAGGACGGACGGATATATGCCCACATCATTGATCCAAGGACAGGGTATAATGCCACACATGCATTGTTGAGTGTTTCTGTTTTTGCTGCAGATTGTATCTCGGCAGATGCTTATGCAACAGCATTTATGGTTTTAGGGATTGAGAGATCATTGGCCATCGTAGAAAACAATAGCGACTTAGATGCTATTTTTATTTATCAAAATGAGGAGGGAGATCTGGTCAATCTCATTTCAGAAGGAATTAAACCATTCGTTGAAATCAAATCATTTTAGTAACTATGAGGCTTTGATGCTGAAATGGAATTTTGGCACCAAAAAAATTGTATAAGGAAGTATGCTATTAACGATCTTTATTCTTGTTGTCAGCACCTTGATCGGAGGATACAGCTTCCATTTATTTCCAGGGTTAAAAAAAGATCTTCGGTTGCCGTTGATTTTTGCTGGATCGTACCTATTTGCCATTACCATTATTCACATCATCCCTGAGCTGTATTCGTTAAGTCCAAACCCGTCCCAAATTGGACTCTATGTGTTGATAGGGTTCTTTTTGCAGCAATTCTTGGAGTATTTCTCTTCAGGGGTAGAGCATGGACACTTTCATTCTGACAAGGCGGTTTCTATTTCCGGACGGTTTTCTATTGTGGTGGCTTTGATCATTCATTCACTTCTGGAGGGTTCGCTGCTTATTCATGATTCTCCTTTTCATGAAAAGCATGAATCTTATTCGCTTCTTCTCGGCATTGTTTTACACAAAATGCCTGCTGCATTTGCTTTAATGGTCACAATGCATCAATTAGGAAAAAAGGCGTTTTATCTTCTTTTGCTTTTTAGCCTCGCTTCTCCAGCTGGGCTTTGGTTAGGAGATTTTTTCATGATCTCTGATGAGAGTCTTCTTATACTTTTTGCCATTGTTTGCGGAAGCTTTCTGCATATATCCACTACCATTTTTGTGGAGGCTAGCCCTGAGCACCACTTTGGACTAAATAAAATACTTATTAGTTTACTGGGCGCAATGATGGCGATCCTGGTAGAATATTCTATCTAAAACCAAACTATGGGTGGTACAAAAGCAAATTATTGGAGGAGGAATGTCCGAATACTGATCGTTTTGCTCACGATATGGTTCTTATGCTCTTTTGGGGCTGCCATTCTTTTTGCGGAGGAGCTTAACTCGATCAGATTGGGTGGGTTCAAATTGGGATTCTGGTTTGCTCAGCAAGGGTCCATCTACATTTTTATCATCCTGATTTTTGTCTACGTGAAATGGATGAACCGATTGGATAAAGAATTTGAGGTAGACGAAGAATAACTGATGAGCCTGGAAGTCTGGACATATAGCATCGTTGGTTTAACCTTCCTTTTATATATCGGGATCGCTATTCGGTCAAAAGCCGGAACAACCAAGGAGTTCTATGTTGCCGGGGGAGGAGTAAATCCTATCGTAAATGGAATGGCTACTGCAGCTGACTGGATGTCTGCAGCCTCTTTCCTTTCAATGGCCGGTCTCATTTCTTTCATGGGCTATGGAGGTGCTCAATACTTAATGGGCTGGACAGGAGGCTATGTACTCCTGGCACTTTTGCTAGCCCCATATCTTCGCAAATTCGGAAAGTTCACAGTTCCTGATTTTATTGGTGATCGATACTATTCTAAAGAATCAAGGTTAATTGCATTAATCTGTGCGATTTTTGTGTCATTTACTTACGTGGTGGGTCAAATGAAAGGGGTTGGCGTTGCCTTTGCACGATTTCTCAATGTCCCTTTTGATACTGGTGTCCTTATCGGGATCGGTATTGTCTTTTTCTATGCCGTACTCGGCGGAATGAAGGGGATCACATATACGCAAGTGGCTCAGTTTTGTGTTCTCATCTTCGCTTTTACCGTTCCCGCAATTTTCATTTCCATTCAGATGACAGGAAATCCCGTCCCTCAATTGGGTTTTGGAGGAACAGTGGATGGAGGGGCTTACTTACTTGACAAACTTGATCAATTATCAACGGATCTAGGTTTTGATTTATATACTGCTACTAATCCCGAGAATACGGTCAACATTTTTTTCATTACTGCTGCTTTAATGTTAGGTACAGCCGGGCTTCCCCATGTCATCGTTAGATTTTTCACTGTACCGCGAGTTCGCGATGCTAGGATTTCGGCAGGGTATGCGTTACTGTTTATAGCTATACTTTATACCACCGCTCCTGCAGTTGCAGCTTTTGCGAGAACCAATTTGCTGACTACAGTAAAAGATGCGGATTACAACGAAATGCCAACATGGTTCAAGAACTGGGAAAATACTGGACTCATCTCCTTTGACGACAAAAATGGCGATGGGACGATTCAGTATGTAGCGGATGCACAACAAAACGAATTAACCATAGATCGGGACATCATCGTCCTTGCA
>JANQST010000266.1 GCA_028279155.1 Cyclobacteriaceae bacterium | reverse complement strand
TTTCCTTGGCATAATTGCCACGGAAAAAGAACATCACGGCGGGATGTCCGAAATTTTCCAGAATAGCTGAAATATTCATTTTGGTTTGAATTTTTTTCTAGAAACACAATTGAGTGATTGTCCTGGAATCAATTTCCAGGAAGTGGTGTATCTATTCCGTCTAGGAATAGAAGGCTACAAAATCAGATATGCAGCTTTAGTTGGTGATAGAGCAGGAAGAGTTTACGATCTGCAATTTTCCTTGCAGCAGACAATTGATGATCGTAAACAAGGTTGGTAAATGGAAGTTTAGCTTCTACCAGAATGCTAGTATGTAGAGAATCATAGGGGTAGGATTTCCTTCGTTCCTCTTTTTTCCCCTCTTTCTCTTTTAGCTCAGTATCCTCTTCAATTTCCTTTTCCAGGAGCCCGCAAGGATCCTGTTGGTCTACAAGGTGTCTTGCCCATAAGTATTCTGTGGTACTAAATAGCAAGAACAGTGATAGAACGATATGAATTTTTTTCACTGACATTTCCTACTCAGTATCTCACTTGCGAATGATGATTCATTTACCTGAATTATTCAGCAAAGTAAAAATGTCTACCAATCAGAATTTTTAAAATTGCTCTGAAATTAGCGTGATTAATATCACATTTCACACTTGATTGCCTGGATAGATCAATGCAATACAATCGCATCCATCTCATCAATTATTTTATCTATTTGAGCAATCATTTGGGCATCTGATGAGGAATTCTGTAGTGCGATTTTATGTATTGAATTTTGCAACTCAAGCTCTTTGACCTGCTCTCTTGAGTTTGAGAATTTAAGTGCGCATTCAAGATGTTTCATAGCATAATCCATTGAAACTTTGGATGCAGCATAATTCTTCTCTTCAATGTAGCTCTCCGATTCTCTTAACTGAGCGACTGTTAATGAATTGAGTGCATTCAAAAATGCATGACTTATCCTTTCATTGTCTGATTGTTTAGCAGCCAATTCTTTTTCCAACAGCTTTAGGTCTCTTATTGCAGCCTCAATGATCAAATTGCTCTCCTTGTCAGCATCTTTTTCAAGTACGCGCATGGATGTAATTGCTCTTTCAACATACTCAATAGAGTTTCTCTCTTGATTATCAGACAAATAGTTCATGGCTTTGACGATCATTCTGTCGGGTTCAATTGCTAACTCATTGGTCATTGGATGAATCATTCTCCTGTCTTCTCCGGGAAATGATAGTACAACAATGACAGCCAGGAGTAAAAGAAATACGGTTAGGATATTACCTTCTAAAACTTTCATTTTTGGTTTTTATTAATTCCGTCCAAATAAAAGTTGAATTATTGCAATAAAATACAATCTTAGTCTCAAAAAAATGTGATATTTGTTTTATTATATTGTGACTTAGGTAACATCAATGAAGGTAGATATTAAAAAATTTGATTTTGAAAGTGAGAAAATTCTTGCTTCACTATCTCCAATGGATCAGGAGTTATTTCTACAAAGTGGTGATCAACTTACCTTCAAGAAAAAGAAATTGATTTTTTATGAAGGCGGTATCCCAACAGGCGCCTTTCTGATACAAGAAGGTCGTGCCAAGATTTACAAAACGGGGTTGGATGGGAAAGACCAAATCTTCTATGTGTACAAAGCCGGAGATCTTTTAGGCTATCATGCGCTGTTGTGCAACGAACAATACGAAGATTCTTGTGAAGCTTTAGAGGATTGTAAAGTTCTCTTTATTAGCGAATCAAAGTTCCATAACCTCCTTGAGCAGATTCCCAACCTCAAATTACTGCTCATTCAGAACATGAGTCATGAATTTGGAGTGTTGGTAAATACGATCACTGTTCTTGCTCAAAAACCGCTTCGAGAGCGGTTGGCACTTTATCTATTGATTCTCAATGAAAGGTATCGATCCGAAGACAATGCAATTATATTGCCAAGGGAGGATCTTGCCAACGTAGTGGGTACTGCACGAGAAAGCCTCGGAAGATTATTAAAAGAATTCAGAGAAGAAAACCTTATCGAGATTGACAACAAAATCCTCAGAATCAAAGAGCCGGCGAAACTTCAGAAGATTGCAAGTTCTGAATATGTTTAGCCTTACTCTTGCGTGCGGATAATTTTAATTGTCCCGAGAATTAATAACGGAATTACGTATACCCCAATGAATCCCCAGGTGATTATTCCATATCCATCAGCTATAAGCCCAATTAGCCCAAGTGCGTTAGCCAGATAAACCGAGGTTACTAGAACAAAAATTGCAATTACAGTTCGCATATAAGCCGGCATGGCAGAACCTTTGGATTGATAAATACCGGAAATCCGTTCGTTGAATCCATGAATATATCCGATGCCCGTTTCTATAAACGTTCCGAAAAGTATCACTTGAAAGAAACCATAGAAAACAGGGGTTTCAAGTTGAGCCAATAAGTAATTCGTTGGGATCGATTCGGAAACAATTTCCGGGTATTGGCTTAGCATGGCAGTGTAGGCCAATGTTGCCGGGAAAATTCCAATGAATCCGCCTACGAACCCTGATGTAATTGCCTCTTTTCTTGTTTCAAGGTGTTTTACAGAATATAGAAGAGCGGGTAAAATGGCAATGTTGTAACCCGCATACCTGATCCCCCCAAGGAGCCAGGAAGAATCATTTATCTCTCTTGCAGCAACTTCGCGAATCTGGTTGTCGAAAACGGTCCATGTAACAATAATGAGAATGATATAAACAACATAAAGTGCAATTGACCAAATTGAAAAGACCTTCTCAATTAAACTGGTTCCGAAGAACACGATAAGTCCTACTGTAAGCATCATAAAGATCGAGCCAAAAAGCGGATTCAGACCGAGACTTTGGTAGGACAATTCACCTGCTGCTGAAGCCATCACAGAGATCACCAACAGTGCAACCAGAATTAATAATAGTTCATAAAGGACCCATCCTTTGCCAAGAATTTGAGAAATGAAGCTTTTGTAATCGTAACTTTTTGTTAGTCTCGCTAATTCGTATGTCACCGCCATCACCATTCCCCAAACTATAGTTGTGACAACCATTCCAAGGTAGCCAGCTGAAGGACCGGTTGTCATGAAGAATTCTACCAATTCCCTGCCAGTTCCATATCCACCCCCGATCAATACGGATTGAAAAACAAAGCCAGGAAGTAAATATTTCTTGAACCAATTCATGTATCAAGCAGACTCAATTTCGAGTAAATGCAAGATTTCTGACTCTTCCCGCATCCATTTCAAAACCGGTAATTTTTCCACCCTGACGTGAAAAGCGAAATGTTCTTCCTCTTCCACGGAATTGATCAACTCCTGTGATTTGCATGTCAAAAGCCTCGCGATTCTTAATTGCAAATCGCAACACATCGTCTTCAATAGTGAATTGGTAGGTGATGTCCAGGTCGTTGCAATAGTAGTCACCTGTGAAGTCTGCTAAATTTAGATCCGGGGATTCAGCCTGCTCAGTAGAAGAGGCTGATAAGTTACTTTGGTTGGTTTGATTGTTTTTCTTTTCTTCTGTAAAAACATCCTTGAGCATCACATCAGCCACCTCGTACGCTTTTGGTCCTGGCCGACCATCACTTCGATTTGACAATATGATTACAGAGAAATTTTGGTCAGGAAATCTCAGAAAATGGGCTCGATAGCCCGCAAGCGAACCCGCATGGCCAACCGTTCTTAATCCTCTGTAACTTCCATTTGCCAGTCCAAACGCATAGCCGCTACTTTCCCCACTATTAAGAAGACCCTCTTCATGCATTTTTTCCATGATTTCAGGACCACCTTTTCCTAACTTATTGTCATAGAAATTTTGATCCCACAAGAACATGTCCTCTATCGTAGAGTACACACCGCCCGATCCCACAAGATCGAATCTTGAAACAAGGTTATCAAATCCATCATCGGCTCGTTGATAGCTAAAGACTCTATTCTTAACAATGTCAGTGATGTCATCATAGAACAATGTATTGTTCATACCAAGAGGTTCGAACATATTTTTTCTAGCAAAATCCTTGATGGACTCTCCAGCCGCTTTTTCAATAATCATCGCGAGCATGAAATAGCAAGAATTGCTATAGAGATACCTATCTCCAGGTGTGAAATTCAAAACACTTTGACGTTTGATCAGCTCATATACTTCATTTACTTCATGATGGTCCATGTAGTTTTCTCCTCGCAAGGCCATCAATGTTAAGTTATCTCTAACTCCACTGGTGTGGTGGACGAAATGTCGGATGGTCAAGGGCTGATCGTATCTTGGAAAATCAGGAAGATATGTTTGGATCTCATCATCAAGGTTCAATTTTCCTTGTTCCTCAAGAAGTAACACACAAAAAGTAACGAAATGCTTGGATACAGAACCAGTATAGAAAACTGAAGCAGGGGTTATTTTGACATCATGCTCAAGGTCGGCAATTCCATAGCCTTTGGCGTAGAACAATTTTCCATCCTTCACTACTCCCAGAGCACCACCCGGAGTATCCGGATTATCCCATTCCGCAAAAATTTTGTCTATACCTGGCCGAGAGGAGTCTTGTTGTGGTTCGCAAGAACTAACGATTAGTAGGAGTAGAAATAATAAACTTAGGGGTTTCATCATATTGGTTTTTAAAAGGCTGATCAATTTGTTGGATGCTTATGGCTTTAAGCTAACAGAATAGCCGGTGACAAATCGCAAAAATTTTGAGATTTCGATCATGTCTTTTCCGACATATCTGACTGTATGAGAATCAATACGCTCTACCTGGGGCAAATATTCAAGCAATTGAACTGGACGATAATTTTTTAAGCTTATGTCTAAAGTCAAATCACCATTCAGTTTGTACGGTTTGAAATCTTTGATCCGATCAAGTGCCGCTTTTGTCTTTTCGCTGATTACTTTATATCCCGCATTCGGAGTTAAAGTTTTAGCTGAATGAAAACTGTTTGCCCATTTCACCACAGCTCCTTCCATATCTCCAATCAAACTTTGAGCTTCTTTCACCGCAATATCATCACCAGAAATCATAATAATAGGTACATTAAAATGTCCTGCAATTAGTGCGTTGATGCCAGATTCTGGCATGGCGATGTTGTTTATTTTGTCCGAGGTGATGTTCGCGCTGGACATTGTGTGAGCTCTAACTCCTTCTTTGTTATCGGTGCTTGAGTGATATCCTAGAAATATGGCACCATCAAAAGTTTCATCAATCCCTTCCATCATGCCTAATTCCCTTGGCCATGATCGTATAATCATGACATCATCTGGTAGTTTTTCAATGAGCAAATTCTGTCCGTTTCCATGAGAATCACTGACTAGAATTTCATCTGCACCTGCTTCACGAGCCGCAGTTATACATGCATTCACTTCTGCTGTCATGAATTTTCGGAATCGTTCATATTCAAATCCACCAGGTCCAAGTTGTTCGCCTGTAACAGCTCCAACTACACCCTCCATATCTGCGGAGATGTAGATTTTAAGTTTGTTGTCTTGTGCGGCAAGAACAAATGATACAGCAAGAAAAGGGATCAACAAGTAGTATCGGTTAGATTTCATAGGGCATGTTCTTTTAGGTGTATCAATGTATAAATATACCTTCTATAGAGTCATGATAATAGTCTTTCATAGGAAGTTAATTGGGTAGCAGTATTTATAAAATAAATGAGGGCTACAAAAGAATCAATTTGATTGGTATAGCTGCAGAACTCAGTTTTGTACTCAATATTGAACTTAAAAAGAAGCGCAAAGAAGATCCCAGCTATGGGTGAGTGGGAGAAGCTTTTGTTGGATGGGTTATACCCTTCTAACAGGCTTCTCCTTAATTAGATAATTGTTTTAACATAAATATCAATGAAAAATTTAATAGGTATAGAAGAAGACAAGGCAAAAGAACTCATCAAGAAACTAGATAGCCTTTTAGCAGATTATCAACTTTTCTATCAAAATTTGAGAGGTCTTCACTGGAATATAAAAGGTGAAGCGTTTTTTGAATTACATGAAAAATTTGAAGAATATTATAATGATGCAATGGTCAAAGTGGATGAGATCGCAGAACGTATATTGACACTTGGTGGAGAGCCACTCCATACATTCTCTGATTATTTGCATATCTCAGATATTGAAGAGGAAAGAGGAGTTAGCAATGGTCGCAAAGGAATTGAGATTGTTGTTAAGAATTTCTCGAATCTGATCATTAAGGAACGTGAGTTGTTGAACCTTTCAGATGATGCAGATGATGAAGGAACGAACAGTCTGATGAGTGATTATATCACAGAAACTGAAAAGACTCTGTGGATGTTGAGTTCTTATTTACAGGCCTCATGAGACTCCACTAATGTAAAATGATCTAAGAATGGTAGTTATTAGGTGACTCACCAAGAATTTCAATAAATAACAAAAAAAGAACCCTTCCGATACATCAGAAGGGATCATTTGAAGTCAATATCGTGAACTCGGAGGGATTCGAACCCCCAATCTCCTGGGCCGTAACCAGGTGCATTATCCAGTTGTGCTACGAGTCCTTGCAAAACCTCGTTAAGAGGTGTTAAAAACGAGGCACAAAAGTAACAATTTGCACTCAAAATTTTCGTTAGCGGCACAGGATTCTATATTTGCGCAAATTTTAATTTATATGAAGTATTCGATAGGATTGTTGTTGGCTTTCTCCTTCCTTTTTTCTCAGGCACAAGAAGATGGTTTTAGTCGACCGGATATCCCCGGAGAGGTAATGGTTGATGTTGGATTTAATAGCTGGTCTGTAACACCAGATACGTTAGAGCGAAAGGGGTGGGCATCCAAATCCATTGGTATCTATTATTCGAAGAGATACGAGCTCAGCAACAAATTCTCTTTCTATCCTGGTATTGGTTTGGGCATAGAAAAAATGGGTTTTGATAACTCCGTTAGCTTCATTGACTCTGCGGATTACTTCACCAATTTATCGATCAGAGGAATATCTAAGAACAAATTGGCATTTACATACCTTGACATTCCTGTTGAACTTCGCTTTCACCCATGGGGAACCGAAGATGGAGAAGGCCTATTTGTTTCTCTTGGTGGTATGATAGGGTTGAAAATGGGAGCCCACACTAAATGGAAGTTTGATGAAGGAAATGGCAACAAGGTGATTAAAGAGTCAGGAAAATTCAACCTGGAAAATTTCAGGTACGGATATCAAGTACGATTGGGTTTCAAGGGTGTACATCTCTTTTTCAAAAAATATCTTTCTGATGCTTTTAAAGAAGACATTCAGGGTGTAAACCCAACGATGAAAACGATCGGTATAAATGTGACGGGCTTTTAGCCGAAGAAATAAATAGCCAGAAAACTAAAGACAAACCCCAAAGCTCCCCCATACCATACTTCCTTGGGGTTATGATAACCAAGATAAAGTCTGGAAGTGCTGGTTAGACCTGCCAACAAGATCGATCCTATCAATACATTTATTAAGGTAATGGCTCCAACAATCATCAAGGAAGTGATGATCCCAACGGCACTCCAAATGGCCGTGGCATGAATGCTTATTTTGAACCACCTGGTTATGATTAGTAGTATACCTATGAGGATGGTGACAGCCATGATGATGGTTGAAAATGGTCTGCCTAATTCCAATCGATAAACAAACAAAAAAGCGGTAACTCCATACCATATGAAGATGAAAAAAAATGGGAGTGGTCGTTCATCTTTATCTGTCAGTTCTAAATTGGAAACCCTTGAGAAGAGTTTAAGTGTGTAAATGCTGAATGCTGGGATCGCACATGTAGTTAGAAAAACAGCTAGAACAAGAATTCGAGAAGTCCTTTCGGGAAAGGCAAACAATTCAGGAGCACCAATAAGGATTACAACACTCAGGTAGGTAGCCATCAACAATGGATGACACAGGCCAGAAATTAGCTTCATTAAAAAACTCACAATTCTTTCCTTAATCTGGCCACTGGAATATTTAGTTGTTCACGGTATTTAGCTACCGTCCGTCTGGCAATCGTGTAACCATTCTCTTTTAAAAGTTTTTCAAGTTTTTCATCTGATAGCGGCTTGGTTTTTTCCTCACCATCAATAATCTCTTTTAGTTTATTCTTGACCTCACGGCTGCTTACATCCTCGCCGGATTCTGTAGCAATACCTTCAGAGAAGAAGTATTTTAAGGGGAAAACACCAAATTCCGTTTGAATGGACTTGCTGCTGGCAACACGAGAGACCGTTGAAATATCCATGTGGATTGTGTCTGCTATGTCCTTGAGGATCATCGGTTTCAATTTGCTTTCATCTCCCTCCTGGAAATAGTCAAATTGAAAATCAATGATGGCTTGCATGGTGTTGAGCAATGTCTGTTGTCTTTGCCTGATTGCATCGATGAACCATTTGGCAGAATCTAGCTTTTGTTTGATGAAAGAAACGGTTTCTTTCAGTTTCTTATCTTTTTTGTCACTCTTATCATACGCCTGGAGCATATCAGAATAGGACCTACTTACTTTCAGCTGTGGGGCGTTCCGTGAATTAAGCGACAGCTCCAGTTTGCCATTGTTATTAGCGAGAATAAAATCCGGGATTATGTACTGTGTTTTAACAATCTCTTCTCCAGTTCCACCAGGTTTCGGATTCAGTTTAGTGATTTGATAAATGGACTCTCGAAGTAACTCCTCATCATTGATTCCGAGCTTCCTTGAAATTTTTTCGTAGTGCTTTTTCGAAAATTCGTTGAAGCACGTATCAATTATCCGAATAGCGATTTGAATTTCTTCTTGTTCAGGATCTTTTCTTTCAAGCTGAAGAGATAAACATTCCTGCAAATTTCTGGCCCCAATTCCAGCTGGGTCAAAACCTTGAATTTTAAACAGAATATTTTCCAGTTCTTCTTCATCTGTTTCAACACCTTGCGAAAAAGCCAGGTCGTTCACGATCGCCTCGAGCTCTCTGCGTATGTACCCATCAGCATCGATGCTGCCAATCAATTGTTTGGCCAGCACCTGCTCACGCTCATTCAGCTTCAAATAACCCAACTGTGAGATCAATTGCTCATGTAAAGACTTTCCAACAGAAAGAGGGGACTCTTTATCTTCTTCATCCGGGTTTCGACCGTCCCCTTGCATCTTGTAACCAGCATAATCATCCTGTAGGTATTCCTCAATCCCGTCTCGATCAT